>CAYSGV010000018.1:0-16694 GCA_964430685.1 uncultured Gammaproteobacteria bacterium | reverse complement strand
TTCATTATTTTCGACAACGATCAATTCTTTGGGTGACCATCTACTAATTTGCCGACATAATTCTGAGCCAATCGATCCGCCGCCACCACTAATGAGCACCACATGATTGGTTAATTGATCTGCAATAGCCGCCACATCTAAACTAACTGGATCACGACCCAATAAATCTTCAAGTGATACCGGGCGCAGTGCGTTAACCGTAATTGCTCCCGAAGTTAAATCTTGTAAACTTGGTAATGTATAAAAAGGCACGCCACTATCTTCGCAGTACGAAACAATTTGTCGCATCTTGCTTGAACCTGCAGAAGGAATAGCAATCATCACTAAATCGATATTGAGTTCTTTAACCAATTGCGATATGTGCTGACATTGACCGGCAACACGAATACCGTGTATTTCTTGACCCATTTTTTTAGGATGATCGTCTACAAAGCCGACGGGATAATAGTTATCATTGCGATTGCGCAGTAAGTCGCGCGCCAAACCCTCACCCGCTTGGCCAGCACCAACGATTAAAACACGTTTGTCCCCAGCTTTGACTATGGGTTGCTGTTTAATAAGGCGATAGAGCAAACGTGTGCCACAAAGCATACCGGTTGCTAATAATATATAGAGTGGCAAAACAGAGCGTGGAAAACCAGTAAATTGTTCATCAAAAAAGAGAAATACTAAAAATAGGATACTGCTTAATGCCACTGCTTTTAAAATTCGAAAAATATCCAAAATAGATGTATACCGCCAAACGCCACGATAAGTGCGATAAATAACAAAGCCAATTGCTTGCGTCAGCAGCAGCATCGGTAATAATAATTTTGCTTGCTGCATTAGCTTAGCCGGGATTTCATCGAGATTAAATCGCAGCCAGTAAGCACCAAACCATGCCATCGTAACCGCAAGACCATCATGAACAATGGCTAAAAAGCGACCGCGATATTTATTGATAAAGATTTTCAAATTTTTCATCTTTTTTAGAGGCACCTATCGATAAGTAGCCTATAGTAATGCTTTTATTTGATTTTTAAAAGGTTTAATGTGTTTTTCAAGGACGGGCGGATAAGGTTCGTCCCAGCCAAATCAAGGTTATCGCTTCAGCAAAAACGCCTTGTCGCCTACGTAATAAGCGGTCCGAAAAGAGTTCACCAATCAACAGATCGGAATTATTGTGAATTTTGGGCATAAATTCTTTAATCAATGGAAAATATTCATGCATAAAATTACGTATAACGTGACCAAATCCATGTTCTAAATAGGCATTGTTATTCACATCAAAACCACGTTTATAATGAGCACGCGTGATTTCAATAGGCAGTTCATTTTTCATTACTTCACGAATAATCCATTTACCATAACCATTTCTTAGTTTTAAAACTTCTGGCAATGCCAAACCCAATTCGACTAAACGATAATCGACAAATGGCAAGCGACTCTCTATGCTGTGTGCCATTGAATTACGATCTTCATAACGCAATAACGTTGGTAAATTGTCCGTGACATCTAAAAGTTGTCGTTGCCACGGTACCATATCATGAACCAAATGATGCATCGATGGTTGATTGCCATCTTTAGGTAAAATCAAGCGCGTTCCCATGCCATATTCTTTTCGATATTGTTTTGAATGTGGTAAATAACTTGCTAATCGCGATGCTTCATGACTTAGTGTCCATAATGATTGCAAGCAAAACTTTAAGGCAGCAACATAATTACTGCGCTTGAGTAAATCTTTTAACCAAAAATAAAAATACTTACGATAACCCATAAAAGCTTCATCACCGCCTTGTCCACCCAAAATTACTTTTACACCGGTTGTTTTTATTTTTTGATAAACGAGATATTGTGCCATTACACTTATACCCGCAAACGGTGTTTCTTGAGCGGCTAAAACCTGTAATAAAGTTGCCGACATATTTTGATAATTGGGTAAGATATAATCAATTTGCAGTCCAGTTTTGCGCGCCAGCAATTCTGCAAGTGGTGCTTCCGATTTTTTATCTAATGGATCGCCATAACAATAAACGGCAGTATTGGGATATTGTTTTGCTGCAATTGCAGCAATGGTTGATGAATCAAGACCGCCACTTAATGAAATACCAATCGGTACATCCGCATGCATGCGTACGTTTACAGCATCGATTAATAGTTGGCTAACCATTGCCAATAAATTATCGTCACTTTCTTCCATTAATCTAAACTTTAAAATATGTGCATTAATTCCTAAATCGTAATAACGTATCCATGTACAATTAATCGCTGCTTGTTGACAATCAATTTCTATATAATGACTAGCAGGGACCGCATAAAGATTTGAATAAGGTGTAGCAGCAGCACTGTTTTCATAACTAAAAAATTGAATACCGGCACGTAAGTAAGAAAAATTAGGAGATAATTTAAAATGACGCGCCAGTGTTGTCGTAGTTGATGCGAAATATAAATGATTACCATCTTGATAATAATAAAGTGGCTTCACACCTAAACGGTCGCGTACTAAATATAATTTTTTTAGTTCGTTATCATATAAAGCAAATGCAAAAGCACCATTGAATCGATTGATCGCATCCATGCCCCATAGATGAATTGCTTGCAAAAGAACTTCTGTATCACTTGCCGTTGTAAACTGCGCGCCCAGATTTATTAATTCTTGTTGCAATTCACGATGATTATATATTTCACCATCATAAACGATGCAATAACGTTGACGCTGATCCCACATCGGTTGTTTAGCATGCACAGAAGCATTATGCACGTTTAAACCATTATGCCCCAGCAGAATTTCTCCAGAGCCAACTGAAATCGTTACCGTTTGTTGTTGATCAGGGCCACGCGAGACTTGTGCTTCAATAAGCTTGTTAACAAGTTGTAGCGCTTCTGTAGCGGGCTCAGATATAGATAATACGCCTGCAATACCACACATAATTATTTCACTTTTACTAACATTTAGTTACCAAGATTATAAACCAATAGCCCAAATATAGAAATTTAGCCTAGATTTAGGTCTGTGCAGGTGGACGATGCGGGTGGACTTTGGCTTCCTGCTCCACAAACTCCATCACTAAAGTGGCAATATCTTGACCAGTAGAGGTTTCAATGCCGCGCAAACCTGGAGATGCATTAACTTCCATGACCAATGGACCGCGTTTGGAGCGTAATATATCGACACCTGCCACATTTAAACCAATGATACGGGCGGCACGGATAGCAGCATGGCGTTCTTCTTTGGTAATCTCAACCATTTTAGCTTGGCCACCGCGATGTAAATTTGAGCGAAATTCACCGGGTGCTGCTTGTCGCTCCATGCTGGCAATGACTTTGCCATCGATAACAAAACAACGAATATCAGCACCACCCGCTTCATGTATATATTCTTGTAATAAAATATTGGCTTTCAATCCTAAAAAGGCATCAATCACACTACGTGCTGCATTTTTAGTTTCCGCTAAAACCACACCAATGCCTTGAGTACCTTCCAATAATTTAATAACCATAGGCGTTCCGCCAACCAGTTTAATCAAATCATTAATATCATCGGGCGAATGTGCGAAACCTGTTACGGGCAAACCGATACCTTTACGCGCGAGCAATTGCAAACAACGCAATTTATCGCGGGCACGGGTAATGGGGAGCGAGCCATTCATACAAAAAACGCCATTCATTTCAAATAAGCGTACCACCGCTGTTCCGTAAAAGGTTGCTGATGCCCCGATACGTGGAATAATGGCGTCATAACCAGTCAGTGCTTTACCTTGATAATGAATACTTGGCCGCTCTGCGGTAATGTTCATATAACAACGCAATGTATCAATCACGTGCACTTCATGTCCGCGTGCTCGTCCGGCGGCGACCAGTCGTTTTGTTGAATATAAATGCTTTTTACGCGATAAAATCGCAATTTTCATATTTTTACCTTACGTCTACCCAACAAAAAAGATTCTCCAGGATACACCAAACAGTGGTTAGCCAATGCTGTACGCCCAAGTAACATTCTAAAACGCATCGTATCACGATTGGTTAACGTTAGTTCAATTGGCCATGTATAGCCACCAATCGTTACCGGTGTACGGATTACATAACGTTTTTCGCGGTGACCACCTGAGTCCATCACCCAACGTCGATCGATCACTGCTGCTTCGTTTTCAACCACGTATTGTGTGTTCCGTTGCAACGGATGGATTGAAAAACGGACAAAAATTTCGCCGCGGCGCTTAAAAGGTTTTACATAAAAAGCATGTAGGGTTGATGTGCGCGCCCCCGTATCTATTTTAGCTTTAATCCAAGGGATACCAACTTTTGATAAGCACACCCATTCACGCCAACCCACTGGAAATGGCATGGTTATGACGGAACCATTAGTACCAAGATCCATCTTTCGCATTTCTCCCGAAGTGATATCTTGATCATTATGCGTAAAACCGTTTAAATCGCAAGTAGATAACAATAGGTATTGTAATTAATGAAACCATGGCTAAAACTTCTTATTCCGTTACTTGGGCTCACGCTACTCTATGGCTGTATCCAAAAGCCCAGTGTCACGCCCATACCTGTTGCGGCAAACCAATATATAAATCTGGAAACACTCGACCACTTTTTTATTGAAGGTTCACTGAGTCTACGCAGCATTCAAGGTACGGTGAGTACTCAATTTTCTTGGTTGCAATGCGGTTCCCGCTATCAATTACAATTTTTTGGTCCCTTGCATACAGGTATAGTACGCTTAACCGGTCAACCGAATGGGGTAGAGCTACAACAAGGAAAAAATATAACTCGCGCAAATAATGCAGAAGATTTGCTCGACCAAAAAATCAATTTGCCCTTACCGATAAATGATTTCTATTATTGGATTAAAGCTTTACCAGCGCCGGGTGAAAAACAGGTACGCTACGACACTGGGCAAAAACTGACCCAATTGATACAAAATAATTGGTCCATTAATTTTCAGGAATATAAAACATTTCATCTCTCCTCTATGGGCGCGATCTTATTACCTAAGCGTCTTGAGTTTGCACAACAAACGGCAGCTATCACTGGTAAAATGGTAATCCATAACTGGCAAACACCTGAAATAAACGCATGTCAAAACTTTTAAATTTAAAAAATTTAGCGCAAATTGAGTTCCCCGCACCGGCGAAAATCAATTTATTTTTGCACATCGTTGACCGCTATCAAACGGGTCCCTTCAAAGGTTATCACCAATTACAAACGGTGTTTCAATTTTTGGATTGGTGTGACAGCCTACAATTTAATTTGCGACCGGATGAACAGATACAAGTTAATACGATTGGTGCAGATATCCCCTTAGGCGATCATTTAGTCTACAAAGCGGCTAAAGTTTTACATCAAATCGTTCAAAATCAACAGCGTACCGTAGCGGGTGTTAATATTAAATTACATAAACGCATACCCATTGGTGCAGGATTAGGTGGTGGCAGTTCCAATGCCGCCACAACTTTGGTCGTACTCAACGAACTTTGGCAATTAAATTTAGCTAAGAGCGAGCTCATTCATCTAGGAGCTCAATTGGGTGCAGACATTCCCATCTTTATTCATGGTCACGCTGCATTCGCCGACGGCATTGGCGAACAATTAACGTCCATATCATTATCAGAGCCATGGTATGTAGTGATTGTGCCGCCCGTTTCTATTGCTACGGCAAAAATATTTAACGACCCGTCATTGACACGCAATACAACAAAAGTCAAAATAACGCAGTTTTTCGAGGGCTTTGGCCGTAACGATTGTGAACCAGTGGTTTGTCAACATTACCCATTGGTCGGCCAAGCGCTAACATGGTTGGCACAATTTACGCCCAGTCGCCTGACGGGTACGGGCAGCGCTGTTTTTGGTGCATTTCCGGATAAGGAAGTGGCTGAAAGCATCCAAGCTCAAGTGCCAGAACCATTTACGAGTTTTGTCGCGCGTGGTCTGTGTCTTTCACCACTGCAACAATATATATAAAAGTCATTTGGGGTGTAGCCAAGTGGTAAGGCACGGGGTTTTGATCCCCGCATTCCTAGGTTCGAATCCTAGCACCCCAGCCATTACCATCAAATCCATATATCGATTACATAGACTACATTAAGTGATTAGCTAAATCGTTCATTGGAAAATTAAAGAAATTATGCTTTATTTAGGCGATGGATGAAAATACTACGCCTCAGTTACCAATTACTTATTACGCCAGTAAACGTAAAATGTTTTCGGGTTTTATTGGCTATTTCATTGTTGTTGTCATTGCTTTCATTATGATCATCAAACCTATGCCTACAAGTTGGTTAAGTACCAACATGGCTCTATTTATTGGATGTTTAGGAGTTTTATTCTTTGGCTTCTGTATGCTTACCTCATTGCATGCGCTCATAGGTAAGATGGTTATTTTTACAATAGATGAAAATGGCATTTTATATTATTTATTTTGGCATAAAAAAATAATAACGTGGTCAGAAATTACAGAAATTAAAATTGTACAACAAAGTATCCCTTCTTTATTTGGTAAAAAGCGGTTACGGGAATTTGTTGGAATTTTTCTCAAAGATCCCAATTCATATTTAGCATCACTTAAACCTATTTTTAGAATGATTGCATTGTCAACGAATAAAGCTGTTGGTACACCTGTCATACTCAATTGTTCACTCACTGATCTCGATGCAATTACGCTTTTGAATTGGCTCAAACAATATCAGACTCAATTTATTAAGCATAAATAGATAAATCACCGTCCAGCCCTCGCAATGACAGGGAAACTGTGTGCACTCACATATCAAGAAAATCTAAATTTCATTTTCATCATCGAATTATGTAACCTTTATAATTGCTAGGAGAGAAGTTTTATTAAGAATCAAGTCAGCTAGCATTTGTTGAATTAGCCTGTCTAACTTGTTACTATCTGCCAACAATAAACCGCTTTTAGGAAGAATTTGTGATCAGACACGAACCGCCTATCAAAAAACATTATAACGAAATGATGGTGTTTACCGGTAATGCACACCCCATACTCGCTGAGCAAATCTGCACAGAATTGAATATTCCCCTGGGTAAAGCGACTGTTTCACGTTTTAGTGATGGTGAAACCATGGTCGAAATTCTTGAGAATGTACGTGGCCACGATGTATTCATCGTCCAACCCACTAGCGCCCCAGCCAATGATAATATTATGGAATTATTGATTATCGCTGATGCAGTACGGCGGGCTTCAGCAGGGCGGATCACCGCTGTTGTTCCCTACTATGGTTATGCACGTCAAGATCGTCGCGTACGTTCAGCACGCGTTCCCATTACCGCAAAAGTAGTAGCTGATTTAATGGCCAGTGTAGGAATTACCCGTATGCTTACGGTCGACTTACATGCCGACCAAATTCAAGGCTTTTTTTACATGCCGGTAGACAATGTGTACGCCAGTCCGGTCATTCTTGCGGATATTCAACGTAAAAATTTTAGGGATTTGGTTGTCGTATCGCCTGACGTGGGTGGTGTGGTACGTGCACGTGCCACTGCAAAATTGTTAAACGATGCAGATTTAGCCATCATCGACAAGCGCCGTCCTGCACCCAATCAAGCTCAAGTCATGCACATTATTGGTGAAGTTACCAATCGTGATTGCATTATTGTTGATGATATTGTTGATACCGCCGGAACTTTATGTTTGGCAGCACAAGCGTTAAAAGAAAATGGTGCGCGTTCAGTAACCGCGTATTGTACACATGCAGTACTATCAGGTAATGCCGTGCACAATCTGGAACGTTCAGAACTGGATGAATTGGTTGTAGCAGATACGATTCCTTTACACGCCGAAGCGGTTTCAAATCCGAAAATTCGGCAAATCACACTTAGTAAAATGCTTGCACAAACAATCCGTTGTATCAACGAAGAAGAATCAGTGAGTTCAATGTTTATTATTTAATCCTATCGATCCTTCCTCCTCCAGTAGAATGAAAGGAGGAAGGAATTGCAATCAAGACGATTCAATACCATACCTCCTTAATATGGTTTCACGATAACTCGGGTACCGCCATGATGATTACCAGGTAAATCAATAAACTCGTGATTTAACCATTCTGCGTCGTCAATAAACATGCGTACACAACCATGGCTAGCATTGTACCCTGGTAAACCTTCACCATTGGGTTCACCATGTAAAGCAAAGCCGCGGAAAAAGTGCATACAATATGGCATCGGCGCACCACCATAGGGCAAAGGAAATCGAGTAGAAACACAGCCTTCACCTTCTTTATCAAAGATGCGAAAAGATCCTACGGGCGTATGACAACGCTTACCTAGATCCCGGCAATAATTAGAGCCAGTTGATACAGGGCCCCAACGAACCAAATCACCATTGGCATCATAGGCTGCATAAGCTTCCTTATGCGGATCGACAATGATCTCTTTTTCGCCATTGGTATTGATTTGTTGGGCAAATGGCGAAAAGTCATTCGCTTGCGATGAAAATGAGAGAGCATCTGGCACCGCAATAATTTCACCACGATGTAATTCTTCATTGGTACGATTGATACGCATGACAATATCCCGCATCGTGTCATTAGGCCATAAAGATTCCCAGCTCTGATATTTGGTTATTTCCTTACAGGTGTAACCGCTTTCTTGACATAAATCAGCACCAAATCTAGTTGCATAAGCGTTAAGCGGAATGAATGCGGTAGAAAACACGAGACTACAGAACACTACGACTGAACGGGTTGAATGTTTCTTCATTATTCCCACTCCTTACTCAATTTTTTTCGTTGTCATTTTAAGTATAGACGATTAATGTAAAGTCGAGTTGAAATTTTTATTTAAATTCAGTTGGTTAGCATACATTTCTGGTTTGTAGCGAGGGTATAAGTAATGCAAGGATAGGACTAACCTGGGATTCATTGTATTTATTGCCCATAATAATTACCTCGCATAATTATATGCGTTAATGGGTTGCACCAATTTTTATTGGTGTAACCCAATTACATATTGAGCGTAAGCCAAAAGAAAACCAAAGGTCTACGATCGTTTTGGCGGAGACATTGGCCGCGTCTCTGCACGCTGGGCACCTATATTGGAAGGTGTATCGGCATCTAATCGTCTCCCCGCTGCTGCGGCTCCAGCTCTAAATGCTGCGTCACTTTCTCTAAGTGGCGTTGCTGGTCGTTTAGTTGCTGTGCTTCGAGCTGCGTCTGCTTTAACTTCTGCGACGCGTCCTTTTGGCGCGACTGCCGCCATGGGTGCGCTTTCTTTTTGAACTGAAAGTGTCGTTGCAGCATCTGGTGTTCCACGTGCAGACATTTTCCCAAAAGCAGCATCCATCTTTCTAAATCTTGCTTGGCTTTCTTGTACTTCTACAAGTGGTTCAGTATCCTTTGCTACTCTACTTTTCATTGGTTCATCAGGCGTTCCACGTGCAGACATTTTCCCAAAAGCAGCATCCATCTTTTTAAATCTTGCCTGGCTTTCTTGTACTTCTACAAGTGGTTCAGTATTTTTTGCTACACTACTTTTCATTGGCTTATCTGGTATAGAGACCGGTTTTGCAGGTGCAGGTGTTACTTGCAGCGGCTTTTTTGGTTCTGGTTGCTTATCTTTTGCCATGGTTATTCTCCTACTTCTTTATTGCTATCGTATTTCTCTCTCTATTTAAGTTAAGTACAAGTTTGCATTGTTTGGTAGAATATTGATGCTGAAATAAATCAATTGGTTGAGGAAACTTTTTGTGAAAATTGTTGTCTTTTATTTTTATAAGGAAGTTTGTAGTTCACGCTGGATACAGGTAGAATCATTGCTTTATTAAACTTAATAATACGCGTGATTAACAAAAATTAACTATGCTCTTTCATTAAAAAGGAATTTAATGGAGAACCATGAACGAATCTAATACACCTGAAACGGAAAACAAAGGTGTTTCGGCTGAAGTCACTCAGCGAAAACCATTTTTTTATCATCAGCGCCTATTGTGGCTTTTTGCCATTGTTGCGTGCATTATTCTATTTTTACTTTATCGCCATTTTTCTGATCCACCAGCAAAAACACGTACTCCTTCAGTACCGGTAGTATTAGCCACTGCTAAAACAGCGGACGTGCCTGTTACTCTCTCTGCACTGGGATCAGTAGACCCGTATTATTCAGTTACCGTAAAAACTCAAGTAAATGGTCAATTGTTACAAGTTTTATTTCGCGAAGGACAAATGGTTAAAGCCCGTGATTTAATTGCGAAAATTGACCCGCAACCCTTTCAAGCACAAGTAACACAATTTGAAGGGCAGCTAATGCGTGATTTAGCACAATTAGCAAATGCTAAAATTGATCTCAAACGTTTTCAAACACTATATCCACAAAAATCGATTTCGCAGCAAACCTTAGCCACTCAAGAAGCTCTGGTGCAACAATTACAGGGAACGGTAAAATTAGATCAAGGACAGTTGGCAGCTGCGCGTGTAAATCTAAATTATTGTTTGATTCGATCACCCATCCATGGTCGTGTGGGATTGAATTTAGTAGATCCAGGTAATTTTGTGCAAACCTCGGATACCGCTGGAATTGCAGTCATCAATATGCTGCAACCGATCACAGTTATCTTTACGCTTCCTGAAGATAATATTCCACAAGTTATTAAACAAATGAATGCTGGTCACAAACTCATTGCTAAAGCTTTTAATCGCGCGCAAAACCAATTACTCGCAACGGGCGAATTATTAACGATTGATAATCAAATTGATCCAACAACAGGCACCGTTAAACTCAAAGCACAATTTTCTAATCAAGACAATCAGTTATTTCCAAATCAATTTGTTAACATCCAACTTTTAGTGGACACGTTAAAACAAGCGATTATTATTCCCACCGCTGCAATTCAATATGGTAGCAATGGTCAATTTGTTTATCTTTATCATAAAAACAATACCGTGAAGATTGTACCCGTTGTCGTTGGTATTACCTGGGGTGAATATACAGTGATCAATAAAGGCATTCACGTTGGTCAACAAGTCGTTACAGAAGGTGCAGACAAACTCATTGACGGTGCTAAAGTTCGTCTCTATGACGTACAGAAAAAAGTTGCGCCCGTCAATAAACAAAATTCAGCTAATCAAAACCGTGTGGCCGCATGAATTTATCGCAACCATTTATTAGCAGGCCTATTGCAACATCGCTATTGATGATTGCAATTCTACTTTCTGGTTTATTGGCCTACACTTTATTGCCCGTTTCGTCATTACCTGAAGTAGATTATCCAACCATTCAAGTGCTTACTTTTTTTCCAGGTGCGAGTCCTGATGTCACGACCACATCAATTACGGCACCCTTAGAGCGCCAATTTGGTGAAATGCCCGGATTAGATCAAATGACATCCACCAGTTCCAGTGGCTCTTCGGTGATCACATTACGTTTTAATTTGGATATGTCATTAGATGTTGCGGAACAAGAAGTGCAAGCCGCAATCAATGCGGCAACCAGTTTTTTGCCACAAGGATTACCGTTCCCACCGATTTATAACAAAGTGAATCCTGCTGATGCACCCATTATGACTTTAGCGCTCACTTCAAATACATTACCACTCCCAACCATAGAGGATTATGCCGATACACGTTTGGCACAAAAAATTTCACAATTATCCGGTGTTGGATTGGTGAATATCAGTGGTGGTCAACGCCCAGCCGTACGCGTGCAAGCCAATCCAACTGCACTGGCAGCATATGGTTTATCACTGGAAGATATTCGATCTGCTATTAATACGGGCAATGTGAATACGGCTAAAGGTAGTTTTGATGGGCCACGTTTGGCTTACACAATCAATTCCAATGATCAATTACTCAATAGCGCCGATTATCGCCCTTTAATTATTGCATTTAAAAACGGTGCACCCGTGCGTTTAAGCGATGTGGCGAATGTGCGTGACGATGCAGAAAATGTGCAACAAGCAGCGTGGATGAATAATACACCTGCAGTAATTATGAATATCCAGCGACAACCAGGCGCCAATGTAATCGCGGTTGTCGATCGCATTAAAAAATTACTGGCACAAACCACAGCCATTATGCCTGCAGCCATTAATATCTCGGTATTGACTGACCGCACTGATACGATTCGCGCTTCTGTTGCAGATGTAGAATTTGAATTGATGTTAGCAATTGCTTTAGTGGTTCTGGTTATTTTTCTTTTTCTGCGTAATATAGCTGCAACGATTATACCCAGTGTTGCTGTACCACTATCTATTATTGGTACGTTTGGCATTATGTTACAACTGGGATTTAGTCTGAACAATTTAACCTTAATGGGGTTAACGATTGCCACTGGTTTTGTAGTTGATGACGCAATCGTCATGATCGAAAATATCATGCGTTATATCGAACAAGGCGAAACACCTCTTGCCGCTGCATTGAAAGGCGCCAAGCAAATCGGTTTTACTATTCTATCCTTAACGGTTTCACTGATTGCCGTATTGATTCCATTATTGTTTATGCGCGATGTGATTGGCCGTTTATTCCGTGAATTTGCCATGACCGTATCGGCTACTATTTTGATTTCAGCATTTGTGTCGCTAACTTTAACACCCATGATGTGTTCACGTTTACTTTATCGCCGTGCTGAAACTGAACTTAGTCGCTTTGAACGTAAATCAAGAGACATCCTTAATTCTATCATTACTCATTACAGTACTTCATTACGTTGGGTGCTCAATCATCAGCCCTTAACGTTAATCATAGCCATCATCATTTTGCTCATTACCTTAACGCAGTTTTATTTTATTCCTAAAGGCTTATTTCCGATACAAGACACCGGTGTCATTCAAGGCATTAGTGAAAGTCGGCAATCTGTTTCTTTTCAAGCCATGGCCAATGCCACACAAAAATTAGCACAAGTGGTACTCACTGATCCAGCCGTTGAAAGTTTATCTTCATTTATAGGTATTGATGGTGTGAACGCAACATTAAATACGGGGCGCATGCAAATTAATTTAAAACCACTTGCTGAACGCGGTGTACACGCGAGTGAAGTGATTCGTCGATTACAACCAAAGCTTGATCATGTATCTGACATTAAACTTTATATGCAACCCGTACAGGATTTAACTATTGATGATCGTGTCAGCCGCACGCAATATCAATATAGTTTAAATTCAACGGATGCAAATGAAGTTTCCAAATGGTCCAAGTTATTATTAGAAAAAATGCATGCTATTCCTATCTTACAAGATGTAGCAAGCGATCAACAAAATTTGGGGCTTGTTACCAACATAAACATTGATCGAGACACAGCTTCACGTTTAGGCATCACTACACAAATGATTGATGACACATTGTATGATGCCTATGGTCAACGTCAAGTTTCTACTATGTTCACGCAACGTAACCAATATCATGTTATACTTGAAACTTTGCCTGAATTCCAAAAATCACCAATTAAATTAAATGATCTTTATTTGAATTCAGCCACTGGAGAATCGATTCCACTGCGAACATTTTCCCAAATTAGTCAAACTACTGGGCCTATCTTAATCACCCATCAAGATCAATTTCCAGCAGCAACATTATCATTTAATTTAGCACCCGATGCCTCACTGGGCGATGCAGTCAACGCGATTAATGAAGCCTATCAAGCATTGCATGTGCCTGAAAGCGTTCAGGGCACTTTTCAAGGTACCGCACAAATTTTTGAAAATTCATTGAGTAACGAAGGTTGGTTAATGCTCGCAGCCATTGTTGTGGTGTATATTGTTTTGGGTGTTTTGTATGAAAGTTATATTCATCCGATTACCATTTTATCGACATTACCTTCAGCAACAATGGGTGCTTTATTAGCATTACGCTTAACCAATAATGAACTGAGTGTCATCGCACTGATTGGTATTATTTTGCTCATTGGCATTGTCATGAAAAATGCC
Organism: uncultured Gammaproteobacteria bacterium; assembly: GCA_964430685.1. Lineage (GTDB taxonomy): Bacteria > Pseudomonadota > Gammaproteobacteria > CAYSGV01 > CAYSGV01 > CAYSGV01. The sequence goes on along the minus strand of CAYSGV010000018.1, from coordinate 2,845 downwards.
ATTATGATGATCGATTTTGCACTTGAACAAGAACGCGTTTATCAAAAAAAACCTTTAGATGCTATTTATGAAGCCTGCCAATTGCGTTTTCGTCCCATATTGATGACTACGATGGCTTCTCTATTAGGTGCTGTACCTATTGCATTAGGTAGTGGAATGGGTGCGGAATTACGCCAACCATTAGGCATTGCAATTATTGGCGGATTAATTGTCAGTCAATTACTCACGCTTTATACGACACCTGTTATTTATTTATATTTTGATCGTTTATCACAACACTCTGCTGCATTGCGTGCACAATGGTTTAACCCTTCTGTTGCCAATCAGGAGGAGTGATGAATCTTTCATCACCTTTTATTAAAAGACCCATTGCCACCACATTACTTGCATTCGGAATGGCTGCTGCTGGTGCGGTCGCCTATAATTTATTACCGGTTGCTTCTTTACCGCAAGTCGATTTTCCAACAATTAGTATCTCAGCATCTCTTCCTGGTGCAAACCCAGAAACAATGGCCACATCCATTGCCACACCATTAGAACGGCAACTGGGACGTATTGCCGGCATTACCGAAATGACTTCAGCAAGTAGCTTGGGTTCAACACGCATTACTGTGCAATTTGATCTCAACCGCAATATTGATGGTGCCGCACGCGACGTACAAGCTGCAATTAATGCAGCAAGCAGCCAATTACCGGCAAATTTACCAAGTTTACCGACTTATCGAAAAGTAAACCCAGCTGATGCCCCAGTAATGATTATTGCATTAACATCTAATCATTATACCACCGGACAAATGTATGATTACGCTTCAACTATATTAGAACAAAAACTTTCGCAAGTTAATGGTATTGGTCAAGTGACTGTGGGCGGTAGTTCTTTACCTGGTGTACGTGTTGAATTAAATCCAACGGCATTAAACAAATATGGAATTAGTTTAACCACCGTACAACAAGCATTAGCCAATGCGAATGTAAATGTACCCAAAGGTCAATTACAGGATGCACATACGCAATGGGAAATAAGCGTCAATGATCAAATGTTTAAAGCATACCAATATCGTCCTCTCATTATTGCTTATCGCAATGGCAATCCAGTACGTTTGTCTGATGTCGCCACAGTTATTGATTCGGTAGAAAACATTCGCAATGCGGGCATGTCGAATGGCAAACGTTCTGTGCTATTAGTGATCTTTAAAGAACCGGGTGCTAATGTGATTGATATGATCGATCGGGTTTATCAAATCCTGCCGAATTTAAAATCATCTGTACCGGCTGGTATTAATATGGAAGTGGTGCTTGATCGTAGCACGACCATTCGTGCTTCACTGCATGATATCGAATTAACTTTATGCATTGCCATTCTATTAGTCATATTGGTTACTTATGCATTTTTAGGTAGTTTTCGTGCCATGCTTATTCCGGGTGTTGCAGTACCGTTATCATTATTAGGCACCAGTGGAGTGATGTATTTATTGGGTTATAGTTTAGATAATTTATCGCTGATGGCATTTACAATTGCCACCGGCTTTGTGGTGGATGATGCAGTGGTTGTACTAGAAAACATCATGCGCCATGTGGAAATGGGTGTGCAACCGTTCCGTGCTGCCTTTGATGGAGCTAAAGAAGTTGGTTTTACCGTCATGTCGATTAGCATTTCGCTCATTGCTGTTTTTATTCCCATTTTATTAATGGGTGGTATTGTCGGTCGTCTATTTCATGAATTTGCTGTGACATTATCCGTTGCTATTTTGGTTTCATTATTGGTATCCCTCACCACTACACCAATGTTGTGTGCACGATTGTTAAAACCCATTGTTGCAAAAGAACCTTCGCGCTCGATGCAATTTTTTAATCACCTACGCAAAGGTTATGAACGTAGTTTAAAATGGTGTTTGCAGCATCCATGGCTGATGCTACTGGCTACAGCGATTACCATCGTGCTCAACATCTATTTATATATAGTCATTCCCAAAGGTTTTTTTCCACAACAAGATACTGGTCGCATCAGTGGATCCATCCAAGCAGAACAAGATATTTCCTTTCAAGCCATGCAAAAGAAATTAACGCAATTGGTTCATATCGTGCAACAGGACAATGCTGTTGCCACGGTGGTTGGTTTTGTTGGCGGAACAGTGATTAATTCAGGGCAAATGTATATCTCATTAAAACCACTTGCTGTGCGCAAAATTTCAGCTGATGAAGTCATCAACCGTTTACGTAGTAAATTAGCTAAAGTAAGTGGCGCTAGACTTATATTACAATCAGCCCAAGATTTACTCATTGGTGGACGGCAAGGTAATGCCCAGTTTCAATACACTTTAACCGCAGATAATTTACAAACGCTAAATACTTATGCGCCATTTGTCACCCAAGAATTAACTCAATTACCTGGAATAGCTGATGTAAACAGTGATCAACGTGATCGTGCCTTACAAGTATATGTTACCATCAATCGTGACACCGCATCACAACTGGGGTTGACTACCAAACAAATTTATGACACGTTATATAGTGCCTTTGGTCAGCGTCAAGTATCCACTATGTTCACGCAAAAAAATCAATATCACGTGGTGATGGAAGTCGCACCACAATATTGGCAACAACCCGACACATTAAAAGAGATTTATGTATTTTCACCGGGTGGTAATGCCATACCTTTATCTGCCATAGCGCATTTTGCGCCATCGACAACTTTATTATCAGTTAATCATCAAGGTCAAGCGCCAGCGGCTACGTTATCATTTAATTTACTGCCAAATGTGGCTTTAGGTGATGCAGTAGATATGGTTAGTCAAGCCATTGCTGATATGCATTTACCTGCAACGATTCGCGGTTCATTTCGTGG
>CAYSGV010000017.1:0-17872 GCA_964430685.1 uncultured Gammaproteobacteria bacterium | reverse complement strand
AAGCTGTTATTAGAATTTTTGTTTAAAGGCTGTGTTGCTGAGACGTACATTGGAGTGAAATGCCTCTGGTTAAATCTCCAGCATGATTGCGCAATATGCTTATCATGTTTAAACATTTGCAGCTTAAAATTCTAATCACTAAAACAGGCAAAGCATTAATGCTGTGGTAGGAATATCTACAAAATGAATTCAAAAATACGAAACATCATACAAAGGTACTTTCTTCAAGTGTGGTTTTTTGTGTCATTTTCGCATCTGGTTTTCCTCAACATGATTTTACTATTTTAAAAAATCAATGTGTTTTAATCATATTCAAAAATTTTTTGATAATTGTCTTGTGTTGTAAAAACAAATCAGGTATAAATTTGTCATACTTGTGAGAGTTGGGTCTAAAGCAAGTTTACTTTTCGGTTTTCTATTTCCACCTCAAATTTTTAGCTTAATTTCAACTGCAATTTTAATTTATCCTTCGGTTTAAGGACATCCTATGGCCAAGCAATATGGTGTACGCTGCTCAGACAGTCTGCAACAAAAAATTGAGCAAGTGGTTCTTTCTCGTAATTTGCCAATTGCCCATTTATTTCGCGAAGCCATCCGGAATTATCTCAATCAAGATGAAATCAAAAACCAACTGCTTGATTTTGAGAAACGCCAAATTGGAAATTTTCGCAAATTAATGCGTCAAACCGAAAAATTAAATGTTGCAATGGATGCGCTCATGCATTTAACTGATTTGTTTTTGAAAAGCTATTTGTTGCACACACCGCCAGTAACCGAAAATTTATTGGTCCAGGCAAAAGCACAAGCTAAAATTCGTTATGAAAAAATCATGCATACATTGGCACAAGCTAATCCTGCGCCATCAATTGCAGAGGAAGATGAATGAAACGCTGTTCTAGTGAAAAACATTCCAATCATTCACATCGTTTAACCTTGGGACATTATCCAAAATCCCCTACAAAGCCAAAAGTTTACTCAGTAATGAAATATCTACTGCGGCTGAGAAAACTTAACTCAAACAAGCAACCAATATCTAGCTCTAAAAATACACTACCCTACCTACAGCGTTGCCCTGTTCGATTAACTTATTCCAAAAATCGTGGTCAAGAACTATGGCGTGCACATGGGCGCTACTTGGTCCGTGAAGGTGGCCTGAAAGCAGCGGATAAAGCATTAGGATTTTGTGCCTCTGGTGAAATACCCATTGCCAAAACATTGGCATCCTGGGAAGACGCTGGCGATAAGCATCTATTCAAACTCATTCTCTCACCTGAATTTGGTGAGCAGTTAGATTTGAAACAACTGACTTGCGATTTTATGAGTAAACTTTGCAGCGATTTAGATAAAAACTTAGAGTGGGTAGCGATTGACCATTACAATACGGAGCATCCGCATGTGCATATTGCCTTAAGAGGGCATGATGCATTGGGCAATTATTTTCGTATCCCACGGGAATATATCAAAACCACTTTACGCCAAAGAGCGCAAGAAGTGGCTACCATTCAGCTTGGTGTAAGAACACTAGCACAAGTGAGAGAAGCGCATGAAAGGCAAGTGCACCAAAAGCGATTTACAGATTTAGACCGGCTGCTTTTACAGAATTCACGACAAGAAGGACAAGATCTTTGTGTTAATCTAAACAACGAAATGAAACAATTGAACAAACGCTACCGAACAGCACTACTCATCAATCGGTTAGAGGTGCTAAAAGAGATGGGTCTTGCAAGTCTTTCCGCATCAGGAAAATGGACTTTAGCAAATGAATTCGAAACCACTTTGCGTCAATATCAAATGCAAAATGACCGCCTGAAAATGATGTATCGTAAAGTTGAGCAATCACCACAATTTTCAGATTTGACAATGAATATCAATCAGTCTATGCAAACGATGACTCATACCAAAAAGAAAGAACATGAACTCAGTCAATCAATTAAATCAGATTTAATTCATACAAATTTATGATTGCGGGATAGAAGAAAATTGTCTTTCAAAACGAATTGCTTCCTATCAATTAATTTTATCAAATGATTTGGCAAATAACGCCATGAACCTTATCAAATGCACAACAGAACTGATTCGACTTCAAAAGCCCAAATTTTTTATTTCCCCTGGCAAGCATTTCTTGTTTGTTGCTTTGGACTGTTAGCGGTTAATTGGCTCATCACCCAATTTTTAGCTTCCCGGCTTGTCTCTCTGGTTAATCTAGGTACACCTCTTTGGCAAACGCCTTGGGGTTTGATTTACTATCCCTGGGATTGGATAGTGTGGGGTTGGCATTACAGTGGCATTGCTTATCCGCCTTTGAAAAATGCATTGAACCAAGCTTTCCTGCTCGCAGCAATCGGCAGTGCTGTTGTAGGGATTACAACAAACATACTTGCACAACACCAAAGACAACGAAGCCTTAACAGAGAATCAAACTCACATGGCTCAGCACAATTTGCCACATTCAAAGAAATTAAAGCCATCGGCTTATTAGAGCAAGAGGATGGAGTAACCATTGGTGGTTATTACCAACCAAAGAAAAAGCGATTGTATTATTTACGCCACAATGGCCCCGAACATGTAATGGTGTTTGCACCGACTCGCTCTGGTAAGGGGTTAAGTTTAATTCTACCTACTCTTTTATCCTGGTCTCATTCCATATTGGTTTATGACATTAAAGGTGAGAATTGGGCCATCACAGCCGGATGGCGTGCAAAAGAATTAGGGCAAGCGGTTTATAAGTTTGAACCTACGGCTACGGATGGTTCATCCATACGCATAAATCCCTTACAAGAAATTCGGCTAGGGACTGCGAAAGAAATTTCTGATACGCAAAATATCGCTACCATGATTGTTGACCCCGAAGGTCGTGGCTTAAATGACCATTGGACAAAAACCAGCTTTTCTTTTTTGGTTGGCGTGATTTTACATGTGCTCTATGCAGAACAAAACAAAACCTTAAACGGTATCGCAGAATTTCTCTCGAATCCCAAACAAACTATAAGCGATACCTTGCAAGTGATGTTGAATACAGAACACGATAGAGAAAAAAAATACGGCTGGAGAGATAATCAAGGGGAAAGTACATTTACTCACCCAGTGGTTGCCGCCAGTGCCAGTGAGATGCTCAATAGAAGTGAGAATGAACGCTCGAGTGTATACTCCACCACATTATCCTTTTTATCGCTCTATCGCGACCCAATTGTGGCTCATCATACCAGTCAAAGTGATGTTTCTATTCGACAATTGATGGATGCAGAAAAACCCATTTCACTCTATTTGGTTGTTTCACCCAGTGACAAAGACCGATTAAAACCACTGATTCGGCTACTCCTGACACAAATGATTCGTTTGCTGACAGAAAAGCCAATTAATGCGCGCCAATCCATCAATATCGAAACACCCGGTGATAAACCAAAAAATAAAGAACCAAACTCAGCACAACGTTTATTACTCCTGATTGATGAATTTCCAAGCCTTGGCAAACTGGAAATCTTTGAAGAAGCACTGGCCTTTATGGCCGGTTACGGCATACAAGTTTATTTAATCACCCAAGACATCATGCAACTTTGGCAAGCCTATGGTCGAGATGAAAGTATTTTCTCCAATTGCCATATCCGTATTGCCTTTGCTCCTAATAAATTAGAAACCGCTGAAATGCTCTCTAAGATGACCGGTGTTGCCACTTATTCTCAAACCAAAGCCACCTATTCAGGGAAAATCCATGCACTCTCTCTTTCAGGCTTATCGTTATCTCAACAGGCATTAGGGCGGCCCTTATTAACACCCGATGAAATCATGCGCTTGCCAACCGCAAAGCGTAATGCACAAGGTCAAATGATTACACCTGGTGATATGCTCATTTTTATCGCAGGTCTTCCTCCGATTTATGGCAAACAAACGCTTTACTTCTTAGACCCTGTTTTTACAAAGCGTGCCAAAATAATGCCACCACTTTCAAATGAAATTTCAGTCGAAAGAAAAGATAAAGCTAGAATCAACCATAAAATAAATTCAATGAACACTGAAGGTAAAACAATGCAAACGTTAATTGATATACAAAACCCACTTGATGAAAATGAAACAGATAAAATGCAACCAACAGAAATTGAACCCGTTTCTCAAAAGGAGACCGAAAACAATTCCCTAATAACTAATCAGCAACAAATGAATCATTTCTCACCACCTAAAAAAGTCGAAATCACTGAACAAACACACCCTGAAAAACCCACTATCAAAACAGTGTTGGTACTTTCGCAAACAGAGACCTCTTCTGATTGGGAACAATTGTGTTAATCCCAAAGCGTACCATCATTGTATTAACAATAATCAGCATGGGGTATTTAGAGTATATTCTCTTTTTAGCTGCTGCATACACTTGGCACCTTAGAATTAATTTATCACCCTCAATGCCCATTGGCATTTGGCAAATAAATGACACCATTAATCGCGGTAGTTTCGTGGCTGTTTGCATACCTTTGGATAAACCTATCGTGCAGTGGATGTTCGCGAATCATGAATTAATGGAAGGAAATTGTCCCAGTGGAATTGCGCCTCTTTTAAAAACAGTCATTGGCATTCCAGGTGATAAAGTGGCCTTAGGTTGGCATTTTATTAAAATTAACGATAAACAATATTATCCTGTGACCACGCGGTACTTTCAAAATGATTCGTTGCAAACAAAAATTGTTCCACGTGGAAACTATTATTTAAAAACAGATGAATATTGGTTAATGTCTGATTACCATTTGAGAAGCTTTGACAGTCGCTATTTCGGCAACATCAAACGAAAAGATATTCAATATGGGCTAAAGCCAATATGGGTATTTTAATTCATCATTTACAAAACGACATTTCGAAGAAAGTTCTTGGATATTTTCTGCGTATTTGAGTCTTGATGAAAACAATTAACGTGAATAATGATTGTTTTTGATTCCAATTTGTTCAGTGCTCATTAATCAATGAAAGACAATTGTGTGTACGTATATGCCCATTGAAATGAAACCATCAATTCAGCAAATGCAGAATCATTTAAAGCGTCATTTTTATTAACTAAATAGTTAAAGAAGCTTAGGGTTTCAATGATAGATTTATTGGCACTGAATTTAAACTGTGCGCCCAATATTCACCCACAAACTGTGCTGGCGATACAACACGTAGAATCCCAGTTCAATCCAAATGCAATCCACATTAACCATAAAAATTTAAGACTCAAGCGACAACCGGCAAACCAACAAGAAGCGGTTCTATGGTCAACTTGGTTAATGAACAAAGGTTATTCTATTGATATGGGCTTGATGCAAATCAATTCCAGCCATTTAAATAAACAACATTGGACCGTTCAACAAATATTTGAACCTTGCTTTAACCTCAAAGCGGCTAGTCAAATTCTAACAGAAAACTATCAACGAGCCTTAAATGTGGAGCCGAATCCTCAAACGGCATTGTTGTTGGCACTGAGTGCTTATCAGACTGGAAACTTCCATAAAGGTTTTCAAACTGGCTATGTGGGTAAAGTAATCAACGCTGCCCAGTTGATGCAGAACAATCCCCAAATGAATCCTAGAGAAAAATTAAAATGATTAATAAGCTAGATATGAGCGCTACTCGTTTAGAAAATATATTGTTGCAAGAATGTGGTAGCCTATTCCTAGATGCTTTTTTTGATTCGACTGTAATTGAATTAATGATTAATGCTGATGGCAAACTTTGGCTTGACCATTTACAAACAGGAATATCCGCAACCAAGCAGGTCTATTCGCCGCTTGAGATTGATAATATCTTGGCACTCAGTGCCAGTTTGGTCGGAGCCATTATTACACCCACATCGCCAATTTTAGAAAGCGAGTTTCCCATACAAGCCGCAAGATTAACTGGGGTTATTCCACCCATCACGCATGCACCCATCTTAACCTTACGCAAACATGCACCCAGTGCGTTTCAACTGAAAGATTTTATTCATCACACAAAGATTAAAGATAACATAAACAAGCAGGATAAAAACAATCATTATCTCTCACCCATTGAATCGATATTGACTCAAGCCCTACAAACCAAGAACAATATCTTAGTCATCGGTGGTACTGGCTCAGGCAAAACAGCCTTTGTGAATGCCCTGCTCGCAAAACTCTCTATCCTCTGCCCACAAGAACGTGTGGTATTACTTGAGGATACGCGCGAACTGAAGGCTCAAGTCTCCAATCAAGTGGCTCTTCGAACCAGTACAAATGTTGATTTGGCGCAACTCCTTCGCACCACTTTACGATTAAGACCAGACCGGATTATTGTCGGTGAAGTACGAGGTCCTGAAGCATTAACGCTCTTAAAAACCTGGAATACAGGCCATCCTGGCGGACTTGCCACTTTACATGCCAATTCACCTTATCATGCACTGTTGCGCTTAGGTCAACTTGTTGAAGAAAATCCAAATATCCGAGCCAATCCCTACATTATTGCCGAAACCGTAGATATTATCATTCAAGTGAAACGAAATCCTAAACATGCACACTGTCAAATCGTAGATATTGTTTCTGTGCAAGATTACCGAAGCGGTCGGTATCAATTGCAATCACTGATTGCAAATCGATAACCTATGCAATACATCAGCACTTATGTTTACAGAGAACTCCTCTGATAAGTGGAGTAAAGAAGGAAATCAAATTTCATGAAATGTATTCCACCCAATAAAATAGCATTGTATTTTCTATCTTTACTATTCATCATCGGCATCATATTTTTTCAACCTGCATTAGCTGGTATCGGCCCCAGCATGCCTTGGGACAATGGTTTAGACAAACTGGTTAAAAATCTTACTGGCAAAACGGCTCTTGCCATCGGTGTTTTAGCGATGTTTAGTGCTGCCAGTGCCTTAGTATTCGGTGGTGAAATGAGTGAATTTACGCGTCGGATGTTGCTGCTTGTTCTATTAGTCGCCGTAATGGTTTCCAGTACATCTTTAATGAACATCTTATTTGGTGTCAGTGGCGCGCTCATTGGAATTTAAAAATGATTGAATTAAGACGTATTTCGATTTATGGCGCGCTCAATCGCCCACACTTACTACTGGGAGCCGAACGCACCTTAGTGTTAATGACGATACTTTTATCAACACTCATCTGTATGACGGCAGCACATTTTTGGACCATATGGTTTGGGATTTGTTTTGGTTTTTCATTGCATCTTATCTGGTTGGCAATGGCCAAAAGTGATTCCATGATAAGCAATATCTATCTGCGACATTTGCGTTATCAAAGCTATTATCCGCCTGTTGCCACAATGGATGCCAAAATTCCAATGGTTCGCAAATGGAAAGACTAGTCTTTAGTAGAAAAACCTATACGATTTTCTAATCAATTTGGAATAAGATATTGAGGCTTTATTCCAGCAATACGTCAACATTGAAATATTGAAATTAATTTAATACTAGAAAGATGCCTAGATTAGACTTATTGTAAAGTCTCAGCTCAAGGAATTGAATTGAGTCGTTTTTTTGAGTACAATCATTTCACAGCCTAATCATATCGTAATAAAAGACAATCATTTAATGAATTCAAAGAAAGAAATCGTTCTTGAACCCAAAAAGCTTGAAATCGATATTGATACATTAGTTATTAATCTAAAACCTTTATTTCAACCTGTAGAAGCAAGATTAGCGAGAACAAAGTTTCAAACGTAACCAGAAGATAAGAAAAAATTACCACTCTTCAGGTTCTGGAAGAATCCTGATAGTTTGCGTGAGCGATGTGTTCAATTCATAGCCAGTAAAATTGTAAAAAATGACTTTGAATATAATCGTAGCTCCCTTCCAAATTCACTCAACGAACATATCGATCAACAATTAATGCAAATAGTCCATGGTATTACACATGAGGAAATATTAGATGAGATAAATAGGGATGCTCATAAACAGAAAAATGCTTTTCTTTCCCCCCTTAACGATAAATCTTGGTTGAAGCCTATTTAAGTGATCACTACTTGTTCTTAAAAATCCAAGTGTCTAATAATGAAATTGGCACCATAATTTCACTGCAATTATCTTGTCAATTGGAGAAAATAGAATTTATGGCTATAAAAAGTCATATATTCCTGCTAAACAATTATCTTAACCTCTTCGTCTAACTTTAAAAAAACAATGCTCAACCTACGTGAATTTCGCAATCAAGCTTTAAGTTTCCCAGATTTACTCAATTATGCCCTATTGGTTGAAGATGGTATTGTACAGACCAAAAGTGGTGGCCTAATGAGTAGTTGGTATCTTCGTGGAATGGATGCAGCAAGTGCTTCACCTGAAGAACTTGCACATCTCAGCAATAGGCTAAATCATATTTTAGGTCAACTCGGAGAAGGTTGGATGTTACATGTGGATGCCATGCGTCGACCCATCAATGAATATTGTGAAGTTGGCTATTTTCTGGATGCCACGTCACAGTTGATTGATGAAGAGCGAAGAGCGCAATTCTTACAAGAAGGCACTCACTTTGAAACCATCTATGCTTTATCACTGACTTATCATCCACCGAATATCATCCAACGGCGAATGGTGGATTTTCTCTATACAAAATCTTCCGCTCAATCTGCAAACAGTGCTGAGCGTATTTTAATGCATTACCAAAAGACCATAGAGGATATTGAGCAACTATTAAATGGGATATTTTCCATCAAGCGCATGCATACCAACAAAGAAATCGATACCCATAATCACACTGTGTTTTACGATGAACAACTTCAATACCTTCTTTATTGCATCAGTGGTCAATTACAACCGATACGCTTACCTTCTGTTCCGATGTATTTAGACAGTTTAATCGGTAGGCATGAATTCTTAGGTGGGAGTGAGCCTCAAATCAATCAGCATTGGCTAGGTCTAATTGCACTAGATGGCTTTCCCCAAGAAAGCTATCCGGGTATTCTTGCCAAGTTAGATGAATTGGCACTGGAATATCGCTGGTCCACACGTTTTATCTTTTATGAACCCTATCATGCCCGTAAACTACTCTCCCGGATTCGAAGGAAGTGGCAACAAAAGCAACGCGGACTTAAAGACCAACTTTTTCACACCGCTAAAGGTCCCATTGACTTAGATGCACTTAATATGACCAATGAAGCAGAACTTGCACTCAGTGAAGCCGAAAGTGGAATAGTGAAATATGGGCAATACACATCTTGTATCGTTCTACACAGAGAAAATAAAACTTTATTACAAGAAGACTCTCGATTAATCATCAAAACCTTAATGAACCTTGGCTTTCGTGCACGTCTGGAAACACTCAATGCAGTGGAAGCCTATTTAGGCTCACTACCTGGACATCATTATCCCAATATTCGAAGGCCACTATTACATACGTTAAATTTAGCGGATTTATTACCCACCACAGCCATCTGGGCAGGACTTGAGCATAACCCGAATCCACTTTATCCTGAAAAAAGTCCGCCATGGTGTTTTGCAGCAACCACTGGAAGTACTCCTTTCCGGATTAATCTACATGTGGGTGATTTAGGACACACACTCCTTTTAGGTAAATCTGGTGCAGGTAAATCAACAGCGCTTGCTTTTTTCATGGCACAATTTCTACGTTATCCCAATGCACAAATCTTTGCCTTTGACAAAGGCTATTCAGCTTCCGTCTTAGTTGAAGCTTGTGGGGGAATACTCCATGAGATTGGTGCGAATACACAATTAAATTTCTGTCCTTTACAACATCTAGAATCTGAGCAAGATTATGCATGGGGCTTAAACTGGCTAGAAACCCTATTGCAATACCAAAACATCACCCTAACAACCAAGGTCACTCAAACCTTACAAGCCGCCTTAAAACGGCTAAGAAATTCAAAAGCGCGTTCTATTACTGCATTACAAGCACAAATCCAATGTCTGGAATTACGTGCAGCATTAGAACCCTATACACTAAATGGTCCTCTGGGTAGTCTCTTAGATGCTGAGGAAGAAAATCTCAAAACAGTCAATTTCCAAGTCTTCGAGTTAGAGCATTTATTGAATTTCGGTGAAAAATACACTATCCCTGTACTCCTTTATTTATTTCACCTCATTGAAACCAAACTGGATGGCAGACCTACCTTTGTGCCCATTGATGAAGCATGGCTTGCTTTAATGGTGGATGTATTTCGGGATAAAGTAGGTGAATGGTTGCGCACTTGGCGCAAGAAAAATGCAGTACTCTTATTAGCCACGCAAAATATACTCGATGTGATAAATAGCCCCTTAAAAGATTTGCTCTTAGCCAATTGCCCAACAAAAATATTTCTGCCCCATCATGATGCCAACACCGCTATTTTTAGAGAAACCTATCAAACGTTAGGTTTGAATCATTGGGAGACAACGCTGCTTTCAGAGGCAACTGAAAAATGCCATTACTATTATACATCACCTTTAGGAAAGCGATTATTTTCATTTGGCTTTGGTGATGTAACATTAAGTTTTATTGCGACAAACACTGCAGACCGAAAACAAGTACAAAAACTAAAAGAAGCGCATGGCGCCTCTTGGCCTGCTGCTTGGTTACAATGCCAAAACTTACCCAAATGGGCAACTCAATGGCAAGAGATAACATTATCGCTATCGCATGTTCAGCGTTGAGAGTGATCGAGCTGATGTTAATTGAAATTTACACACGAAGCAGATCGAAATTCATGATCTAAATCTCCCTAAGTGCACTCATTATATAACTATTAAATCAAAAATTAATTGGGATTAATTGATGAAACATTTTCAATATGGCTTGATGATGATTCTGTTACTCTTTAGTTTAATCGGTCAGTCAGCTTATGCTGCTTTTGCGACTGAAACAACACAGTGGCTGAATTATGGTGTGTTGAATAAAAACTTAGCCCAAAATATCGCCCAATTAAATATCTTGGAGCAAGAGCTAGCTAATCTGCGACTGAATAATCAAACCCTGTCTGCACAAGCTTGGCATAATGCTGCTGAGGATTTTAACAAATTGGCGAACTTAGCCAATCAAAATCAAGCATTGTCTTACGCAATGACTAATATCAATGAATCTTTTATCCAGCGATATCCTGGATTTCAGCAAGGAGGAACTTATGAGGCAAACTACGCGGGCTGGAGTAATACAGCCATTGATTCACTACGTGGAAGTTTAGTCTCGACACAAGAGCAATCTCAACAGTTAATTCAAGAGGCCAATCGATTAAACCAGTTTCAAAATTTATCGCAAAGCAGTCAAGGTCGCCTAGAAGCTTTACAATTGGCGCATCAAATTGCATTGGAACAAATTACGCAAATGCAAAAACTAAGGCAACTTATGATGTTGCAAATCCAAGCGCAAAATACTTATATGGCGGCACAAGAACAAAAAGATGCACTACGCCGCGCACAGGTACAAACACTTTTTCCAACATCATCTACTAGTGCAGTCAAAAATTATACTGGCTTGCAAGGCGGTAGTTTGGATGAGCGGCCTTAAAATAAGTTCTATGTTTACAATCACTGAAAAATAATGCTTCTGTCTTAACAAAGTGATAATTACTCATTGTCGTTTCTTATATCCTAGACTTAAAGAATAAATAAACACGAGGAACATCCATTGTTACGCACGCGTTATCAAATATCACTGTTACTGATTTGTGTTCTATTATTGATATCTGCAACTGCACATGCGGATATCCTCACACAAATGGGCCAACACTATCATAGTGCATCACTTGCTTGGTTCCCAAAGTTACTGGCAATTGCCAAAAGCTTATTTTGGAAATTGGCAGCCATTGAATTTGCCTGGTCTGCTTTTTTATGGGTCTTGAAGTATCAAGAGATGCAATCCTTTACGGCTGCATTGGTGCAGAAAATAATGGGCATTGGCTTTTTCTATGCGCTTTTAGAAAATGCCGATAGTTGGATACCCGCGATTATTAATAGTTTTATACACGCAGGAAGCCTTGCCAGTGGTTTACCGAAACTTACCCCTTCAGAAATCTTTGATGTCGGCATTGATACAGCGGTGACTTTACTCAATAACTTACATCGCTTATCCGTATGGGATGACTTGGCCACGATGATTATTGGCGGTTTGGCTTCTCTCTTAATTGTCATTTCATTTCTGATTGTAGCCTGCCAAATGCTGGTTGCTTTAATTGAAAGTTATATTGTCATTGGTGGTGGCGTGCTCTTTTTAGGCATGGGTGGCAGCCGTTGGACGATTGAGTTTACTCAGAAATATTTAGGCTATGCCTTTGCAGTGGGCGTGAAACTGTTTGTGCTGTACTTGATTACCGGTATTGGATTAGTGCAGGCCAAAACTTGGAGCAGCACACTGAATACACTGACTTGGGAAAATATCTTTATCGTCTTAGGTAGCAGCTTAATGCTGGCCGCACTGAATTTCCATCTTCCAACACTAGCCAGTAGTTTCCTCTCAGGTAGCCCTGCACTGACATTAGGGAACATGGGTGCGGCAGCAACCGGTGTTGCCGTTGGCACAGCAGCTTTAGGGAGTGCTGCTTTATCACCTGTAGCTAAAGCGGCCAAGGGTGGACTCTCTACCGTGAGTGGTGGTTATCAATTTCATCGGGCAGCAGGAGAAGATAGAGTGATGAGTGCCGTTAAAGGCTTAGGGACCGCTAGTCAAGATATTGCTCAGAAGACCATGCAGAAAATGGCTAGTTCAGTCGGTTGGCAAACAGCATCCTCATTCAAAAATGGTCATCCTGGAACAGCCTCACACAATGCAAGAAGCACACAGGGTGCGCAAACAAAATCACCAACGTCTAGCAATAGAATGTCGCCAATCAATACCGTTGGCAAAGACACGCCACCATCAGCCCATGTGAACATACCCATGCAACATTCAGATGATTAAGAAATGAACATGAACAAAGAAAATAATATTCCACCCAAAATAAATGGCATACCAGATTCCGATAACCCTTATCTTGCTGCACGGCAAGAATGGAATGAACGTTATGGCAGTTATATTGCACGCGCCAGAAACTGGCGATTGGCAACCCTACTCTCATTACTGATTTCTTCAATTGCTGTGAGTGGATTGGTTTATGTCAGTGTGACAAGCAAATGGGTTCCCTATTTGGTAAGAGTAGAATCCCAAGGACAAGTGAGCTATGGTGGACGCATCGAACAAGCCAAAAATTTCGATAATCGAATCATCAAAGCATTTTTAGTGCGCTTTGTTACCGATTGGCGAAGTGTGTTATTGGATAACCAAGCACAAAGCCAAGCATTAGAACGTGTGTATGCGATGGTGGCTAACAACTCCCCTGCTTTTGAAAAACTGAATCACTACTACAAAGAAGAATCACCTATTAGCTTAATGCAAAATCAAAGTACGAGTGTCGAAATAATTACTGCACTTCCCATTTCTAATCAGTCCTGGCAAGTCCAGTGGCAAGAAACCAAACGCAATGCAACTGGTGCCGTTTTATCCACTCAGCGGTGGCAGGCCACTTTAACCTTTGTGTTACAACCACCCCAAAGTGAAGCTTTAATTCAAATGAATCCTTTAGGATTGTATCTGAAGGATTTGAATTGGACAGTAGAATTATAATGGGTTCATTATCATTATTTAAGCTATAAAACGATTAGGAAATAATAAAAATGTATGTCAATCAAACATCAGTCAGAATAGGAATTTTTTTCTTAAGTGTGATTGCCACTTTTACACACCATCCAGCCAGCGCAGCAAATCCATCTGTAGAATCAAATCAGTTTCAATCTAACCAGATAAAACAAAACGATTCTAAGCAAAACATTCTTCCAACAATCAATCAAAATACAAAACCATTACTTGAAATGGCAAAAAGCACATCCCAAAAACAATTTGAATCGGTTAAACAACCCTCTCAAATGGTTATTCAAAAGACATTTATCTATGGCCAAAAGCGACCAACCATTTATTGTGCCCCGCTACATCTATGTGATGTGCGCTTAGAACCCGGTGAAGTGGTGCAGAATGTCTTGGCTGGAGACACCATTCGCTGGAAAATTCTGCCCGCACTGTCAAATAGTGGTAGCAACCAAACCGTTCATGTAGCGATTAAACCCACAGAATATAACATTGAAACGAATGTACTCATTACCACCAATCGGCGCAGTTATGAATGGCGTCTTGTCTCCATTCGAGAAAACGCACACATTCCGCTCACTCATGCTAAGTTTGAATATCCTGAGAATGAGCAAAATGCATGGCTAGCGCAACAACAAACGATGTCTTCTAAGCAAGGGGTTGCTAACCTTTCAGTTTCCCCTGAAGAATTGAATTTTAACTATTCTATTCAATGCAACTGGCAAGCTAAATCATTTTGTCCACTACGTGTATTTGATGATAAACGTAAAGTCTATATTCAAATGCCATCCAGTTTTCGTTATCGGCAAGCGCCGGTTCTATTGCTGCGCAACAAGGACCACAAAACAAGCTTGGTTAATTATCGCTTACAAGATAACTTTTACGTCGTCGATGGTTTATTCCGGCAAGCTATCTTGGTAGTGGGTGTCGGCAAAGAGCACCAGCAGATTACGATTACACGCCATTGTCAAAAGGCTTGGGTTTTTGGACGCTGCCAAAATGAATGAAGCCAGTCAACAAAAAGTGCCTATGCCAAAATATATTAAATTAAAAGGCCATTCCCCTAAAGGCATTCACATCGGCAAAAAAGCTGCGTTAGTATTCATTGGGATACTCACCTTAGTCTTTGGCATCATTATTTATGGCATCTTTGGACGAGAAACTGATTCAACTAAAGAAACGCAATCAAATTCTGAAAACGTTATACCCGCAACCGAACAAGCCAAAAAGATTATTGCACAAGCGAATATCAATCAAGGAATGAATGAGCAACAAAGTTTTAAGCCGCAGGTATATGCGCTACCACCGTTAATCGACACTTCTCCCAAATTAAATGAATCGGATAATTTAACAGCAACCATCAACCAACAACGCATTATGAACCACCAACGTGCGCTTGAAAGTGAATTAGGTGTTCTACAAGCGAATTATCAAACAACAAATCAAGCAATGGCTCAAAATGCGCAAGATACTTTACCCAATCCAAATGACACCAACGCAGTGAATCATGCAACTGATGCAAATTCATTTAATACACAAAGCAATACTTATGTTTCAAAACCGGCAACCTCTTATGTCTTACAGCCTGGTCATTTTATTCCAGCAATATTATTAACGGGCATCCATAATGAAATTCCAGGACAAGTGCTCGCACAAGTCAAAGCTGATGTTTTTGATTCCATCAAAGGACAATACCTTCTTATCCCTAAAGGTACGAAAGTGGTTGGAGCTTATGAACAAAAGTCAGCAGAAGATGAAGAACGTTTATCAGTTACGTGGACGCAATTTATTTTCCCTAATGGCGAAATACTGCATCTGACACCCCAAGCGGGTGCAGATAACATGGGCCAAGCAGGCCTTACAGACCAAGTCAATCATCAGTACGGAAGACGCTTTCTAAGAGCGCTCTTATCCTCTTCATTGACCTATGGGAGTGAAAGTGCTGCTGTGACGCCATTTGCTCAGCCAGCTAACCAAATGAGTCAAGAAATCAGTCAAACAATCAATGAAAGAACACAAAAACCGTTAACCACTTTAACTATAAGACCAGGATATGAATTTATCATTCAAGTGAATCAAGAAATTACCTTTGCCAAACCATATACAGCTTAGTAAAAACTCTATTCACAACAACAAGAACACTATGGTATTGGGTCGTCTCTCAATCTTATAGCCAGCAGTCTTATTTGCATTTTTGTCACATTTGTGCCACAATTTAACAAACTCTTAAAAAGATACATCAGTCGTAACGTATTTAACTAATGGGGCAATAGGATGAGAGCTGATACAACCAAAACCGATTTTGTCCGAACCCGTATTGAGTCTCATCTCAAGTCACAGGTTCATACACTTTTTGATGAGCTGGGAGTAACCCCTAGTCAAGCCATTACGATGTTTTACAAAAGCGTCTTGCGCGAACAAGGCTTACCCTTTCGCGTACATATGCCAAATGCAGAAACCGCAAAAGCCATACGTGCAGCCAAACAGAAAAAAGGGGTTGTCTATTGTAAAGATGCTAATGATTTATTTAAAAAATTAGGACTTTAATGCTTCAACCTATCTATCAAAATAAATTTAAAAAAGATTTAGAAAAAGCAGCTAAACGTGGTAAAGATTTACGTAAAATAAAAGCAGTGATGGCCAATTTAATCGCCAATAAACCATTAGACAAAAAATATCTGGACCACTCACTAAAAGGAGAATATTCCGATTGCCGTGAATGCCACCTCGAACCAGACTGGTTACTTATTTATCTTATAGAAAAAAATACGATTACTTTCGTTCGCACGGGAACACATGCCGACTTATTTCGTTAATAACGAAAAAATTTCGTCCGGGATCAATAAAACATTTGCATTTTCTTTGAACCTTGGTAGGCTTAAAAGGTCAAGCGCTTACAGCATGACAGCCAACCTTAACTAAGCGTTGGTATTGGCGTGGAGCACAAGTGTTCGACCCCTTGTACCCCACTAAACACAGTTACTACACAACGGAGTAGCAACCATGTCTTTGAGTAAACTAACAGATTGCACCTGCGCGATCAATTCTCCAAACACTTTTCCAGTAACTCCTTTTGATCATGAACGCGTTCTAACATTGCTGACCGATGCTAAAAGTTTGTTGGAGGTCCTTCAACATGTCAATTTACCTGACCTTTCTACGGTCACGTTACATGATTATTTGAGCGTATTGGATGATTTGGTACAAGGAGCATGGCAACAACTAGATCAATCAGCCTAAAAGGCGCATGCCGATATTAAATCGCTTCAAGCTACTCGCGTCATTCAATTTAGGTATACGTGAAATAACCAAAACTGGATGTTAAGCACGTAGCTTGAAATATTATCAATAAATTTAGAATAGGAAAAAAATAAATACCATGCATAAGATGAGTGTGAATGCTATTAAATCCTATCTAGATGAAATTCTAGAATGGGTCAAAGCTGGAGAGGAAGTATTGATTATGCAAGATGGTCATGCCGTTGCACGTATCGAAGCTGTTCCCAGCGCACTAAAGTCTCTCTCAGATTTAGCTAAAATCCGAAGAACGCTACCAGTGGCTAAAACCTCAAATGTTGATCTAATGAGAGAAATTCGCAACGAAGGTTACTAATCATTTATATAGCCACCTTTTTTATTCCTTCAGCATTGGCAGTATGGTTTGCAAAAATGCTCATCATACATATATATTTTACTTAGAGGCAAACCCTCAAAGGGATAAAGTGGTTCACTGTCTTAATTATTATTTAATCCTACACATAAATTAAGAAAAAAATATTATTCAGAATAAAAAGTTGTAATATTCATAACAAATTAAAAAATTATTCACTATCATCCTGCTTTTTTTAGTCAAACAGTTATATATGTGTATTCCCACAAACGAATCAGTAGTAACAATAAAATATAGCCAGACCAAGATTCGAACCTTTATGTCTAACATAAACCTACAATATCGATTTTTATCTTAAAATATTTTGCCTTGCTTTATAGGCTACTACTGATAGCTCACGCCTAATGTAAATTAAATACTTTTGATAATAGTTTGTTTTTTACGAACAACAAACTTGTATTTGAATGTTCATCTATAGCAAGTTCACAAATGTTTCATCTATCTATTTAAATTAACTAAAACAGGAGAATAATTCATGCTCTATCAATTGTGTCAACGTGTTAGCTTTTGGTGTGCACCGGAGGGATGTCTGGGCGATAAGATTCGCACTATCGTACGAAAAGGTATTCCAATGGCTGTCAGTACCTTCAGTGGTCTATTGGTTAATCAATTGGTCATCAAATTCCTGCATGAAGAACCCGCCATTTTGAATGTGACTCTAAGT
>CAYSGV010000016.1:0-17947 GCA_964430685.1 uncultured Gammaproteobacteria bacterium | reverse complement strand
GGCAAATTTGAGCATAGCTAAGGCTATATCAACTGCAATAATTTGCGCCTCGGGATATTTTCCTTGTAACAATTCTGTGCAAAAACCTGTACCGGAACCAATTTCCAAAATTCGTTTGGGTTGCAATGTCAAAAATTCTAAACGTTCGACTAACGCTTGGCCAATATGTTGTTGCACAAATGCATGGTTATCATAGGTGCTTGCAACTTTAGCAAATGAATTTTTTAACAAGTTACGGTCAAGATCATATGTTTTCGTTTTATTCATGGTTAATCACAATTTGTTTTGTATATACTCATATTTTTGTTTACATACCCAACCTTAACTCAGATGGAATCACTTTATCAAGCCCAGCTAGTAAATGGTCGACATCACTTTGTTGATGTAATGCTGAAAATGTAAGACGTAGACGCGAACCCCCCGGTGCTACGGTTGGTGGGCGCATGGCACCAACCCATAAGCCACGGTCTCGCAAACATTCATGAATATGCATTAATAGGTTTGCATCAGCGACATTTAAAATTTGTATTGGGGTGTCAGATGGTTGCAATGGTAATCGTAACGCCTTTGCTCCAGCCTTAAAGTAATCGATCAGCTTTGTTAAATGTATACGACGCCAAGGTTGTGACTGTATGCAATGTAATGCATTTAATCCTGCAGCGTAAAATGGTGGCGATAAGTTGCTTGTATAACGCGCTGTTCGCATCACTTGTATTAAATATTCTATCACGTCACTTGACCCAGCAATGAATGCGCCAAAACATCCAAATGCTTTGCTGAGTGTACCTGTTAATACCGTAAGGTGTTGTGCATTGACTGCCAATAAATCGATACACCCTCGCCCGACTGGGCCTAATACACCAATACCATGCGCATCATCAATGAGTAAACAAGTATTAAATTGTTTTGCCATCGTTACTAATTTTGGTAATGAGGCAATCGTCCCTTCCATACTAAACAAACCATCACTAACAATCCATTGGCAACCACTATTTTTTGCTGATTCCTTTTGTAATAATTGCATCAAATGGTCTATTTGTTTATGGCGAAAACGATGCATCGTACATTGTGCTAATTTAATACCA
The DNA here is from genome assembly GCA_964430685.1 of uncultured Gammaproteobacteria bacterium. Classification (GTDB taxonomy): domain Bacteria; phylum Pseudomonadota; class Gammaproteobacteria; order CAYSGV01; family CAYSGV01; genus CAYSGV01. The sequence continues at coordinate 16,862 of CAYSGV010000016.1, read as the reverse complement.
TCATACAATGACGCATGCGAACAACGATCTATAAAAATCATATCTTCTTTTTGTAATAACGCTTGTAGCACACCAATATTAGCCAGAAAACCACTACTCACCAACAACACTCGTTCAAAGTCTAAAAACTCGGCTAACTTTATTTCTAATTGATGCTGCGTCTCGGTGTAACCACAAACCATTTGCGATGCACACGTTCCTAAATTATATTTTTTTAATCCCATCAGCAATGCTTCTTGCACGGTGGGTTCTTGTGCTAAGCCAAGATAATCGTTACCAGAGAAATTAAGCATTTTTTTATTGGCACAGGAAATGTGCACGCCATTTATTTCTTTTAGAATTTCACGACTGCGTGTTTCACTTGCTTGATTTATTTTTTCTAAATTTTGTTTAATACGTCGTTGCAGAATGCTATTCATGCGCTACTCTTAGTTCGCTTCCTGCATCTGCATTTCCTTCATTCCGAGACGTTCGAGCATGGCTTTATCATGTTCAAAACCAAAAATTTCCGTTACCAGTAATTTTTCACCCGTATGAATGGAAGAGGCTCCCGCCAAAAAACACAACACTTGCAATTCTTCGCTCATTTCACGACGGCCACCTGATAAACGCAATCTTGAAGTAGGCAATATAATACGCGCCACAGCAACTACTTTCACAAAATCAATTGCGCTAACGATTTCCGTATTTTCCAGCGGTGTGCCTTTTAATGGTATTAATTTATTTATGGTTACCGAACCGGGATGTGCAGGTAAATTTGCTAATTGCTTTAATAAACTAATGCGATCATCTAATGATTCACCCATGCCAACAATACCACCGCAACAAACACCAAGACCTGCTTCCTGTACCGTCATTACTGTATCGAGTCTGTCTTGGAATCGGTGTGTACTGACAATTTTTTCATAAAATTCTGGTGATGTTTCTAAATTGTGATTGTAATAATCTAATCCTGCTTCTTTGAGTGCCTGTGCTTGTGCGGGTGTAATAAAACCTGCAGTTAAGCAAGCTTCTAAACCCATTGCTTTAACGCCTTGGATCATCTGAATCAAAATAGGCAACTCTCGCTCAGGTAAATGCCGCCAGGCACAGCCCATGCAAAACCGTGTGGCACCTTGTGCTTTGGCCTGTTTGGCTTTGGCTAATACATCATCGATCGCCCATAATTTTTCTTTCGCAATTCCAGCTTTGAAATGGCCACTTTGTGCACAAAAGCCACAATCTTCTGGACAAGCAGCTGTTTTAATATTGAGTAAATTACTTAATTGTATTGCATTGGGATCGTGGTTAGCGCGATGAACTTGCTGTGCCCGCCACATTAATTCAGGAAAAGGTAAGGCAAATAATTCGGCTATTTCAGCGTGCGTCCAATTATGTCTTTGTTTTTGTTTGTTTTTTTCTGACATATTGTCTCCTTACTTTGCGGACTACCAATGAATAATATTTTGTTGCATAATAGCGGCTCGCAAAAAGTAGTCAACTAAAATGTAACAATTAAGTTAACTACTTATATTGGCTATGGACCCATATCAACAATAAGGAATAGCGAATGCATAACTACCTACCTAAAGATCAACTCAATATTTGGCACCCCTGCACACCCATGAAAGATTTAGAAACATTTCCACCAATCCAAATTAACAGCGCTTCTGGTCCATATATCTATTTAACGGATGATAAAAAAGTAATTGATGCGAGTTCCTCTTGGTGGTGTAAAAATTTAGGCCATGGACACCCCAAACTGAAAGCAGCGTTAATTGAACAAGCATTGAATTTTGAACATTGCTTAGTGCCCAATACAAAAAATGATGTATTGGAATCTTTAGGTAAAAAATTAACAACACTACACCCACATTTGAACAAAGTCAGTTTTGCGAGTGATGGTTCGTGCGTGGTGGATATGGCTATTAAAATGAGTTTACATGCCCAACAAATTCAAGGTGCAACACAACGTCGGCAATTTATCTCGCTTTGCAATAGCTATCACGGTGAAACAGGGTTAGCACTCTCAGTTACTGAAATACCTTTTTTTCGCGCACCTTATACACCGATGTTGATGGATGTCGTCTTTATCGACAAACTTCCTTACATTAATACCATCACTGATCCGCTTTGGGATGATTGCAGTGCATATTGGCCTGCTATAGAAGCACAATTATTAAAACATGCCGATCAATGCTGCGCCATTATTGTTGAACCCATTGTACAAGCAGCAGCTGGAATGCGACTCTACAGTAAAGATTTACTCGTTAAAATTGAGCATTTTGCCAAAGCACATGGCATCCATTTAATTGCCGATGAAATTTTTACTGGTTTCGGCCGTTTAGGCAGATCATTAGCTTGTGCCTACGCTAATATTACACCTGATTTTATTTGCTTGGGCAAAGGATTAACTGGCGGTTGGTTACCCATGAGTGCACTGCTCACCAAACAATCCATTTTTGATTTATTTTATGTCGATTACGACCCCAAACGTACTTTTGCGCATTCACATACTTACTCGGGTAATGCATTAGCCGCTGCTGTTGCCGTGGCCACCCTAGATACCTTAGCAGAAGAAAATATTTATCAATCCGTAACAACGCAAGGAAAAAAATGGTATGAACTGATGCAAGAAGTCGCAACCGCTACTGGAAAACTTGAGCACGTTCGTCACATCGGAGGAGTAGTTGCTGCTGATTTGATTAGTACACCGCATTCATCGCAACGATTAGGTTTTTCAGTTTTTAAAAATGCTGTAGCAGAAGGGGCGCTCATGCGACCACTTGGCAATACCATTTACTGGACCCCACCTTTGAACACGCCTATAGAAACAATGCATGAATTAAAAGAAATTACTATTCGCGCTATTCGCAAAACCTATACACAGTAAATGAACATGCAACGTTTTCTAAAATTATTTAATTTCTTTATTCCTGTTCGTTGTTTATTATGCACTGAAAAAACGAATTCCAGCGTGGCACTCTGTGCAGTTTGTGCTGAGGATTTACCAATTATTATTCACCCATGCCGTCAATGTGGCATCGATATACCAGTAGAAAATAATGGGCTATGTGGTCAATGTTTAAAAAAAACAACCAAACCATGGGAGGAACTCATTATTCCCTTTGATTACGCACCACCGATTAATTATTTTATTGTACAACTTAAATTTCATGCAAATTTAGCCGCTGCTGATGTCTTAGCACATTTACTGAGCGATAAAATAAAAGCTTATTACCAGCACAACCCGCCTTGGCCAGAAGTGATTATTCCAACACCATTGCACTGGCGACGTCTGTGCAAACGTGGATTTAATCAAGCTGTAGAAATTGCCAAACCATTAGCGAAAGAATTTAATATCCCTCTCGATATGAGACATCACAAACGTAAGCGTGCAACAAAAATGCAATCAGATTTATCCGCCAAAGATCGCAGCCTTAATGTTAAATCTGCGTTTATCGTCAGCAATCCTTTTCCTTGGCAACATGTGGCTATTGTAGATGATGTGGTAACCACTGGTAGTACCATTCAAGAATTTGCTCATACACTCAAAGCAGCTCAGGTCAAACGCATTGATATTTGGGCCTGTGCACGCGCTCAATAACTTTTACCATATGCCAAAAACGGTCTCCGTATTTTTACGGATGCAATCATTTCACTGTAATGGGTATGATGGATTACCCAAATTGAAATGCAAAGAAAATATTCTTATGTCCGATTAATCAATGGAGTACTCGCAAAATGAGAAGACTTGTAGAGCTGCGTGAACAAATAGTCCAAGAATTAGCAAATAACCAACAAAGAGTGCATTTAAATTTTTATAATCAAGCCATTGATGATGAAAGTGCGCGTGTAATAGCAGATACTATAAGAGGTGCACGTGTATATTCAATAGATTTGGCATAGAAGGTTTGCGCGTTATAGTCGATGCACTTATAGCAAATGCCTCGATTGTCAGACTACGTTTGTATGCAAACCAACTTCAATCTTTGCAAAGCATTGGTCATATTGTCAGATTGCTTGAAAATAACCACACTCTACGTGATCTCGACCTTGGTAGTTCAAGGATCAATGACGCAGGCTTTAGACTATTAGTTGCTGCGCTTGCCAGAAATAGATCTTTAATTGCCCTCGGCATGGCAAGAAACCAAATTACCGATGCCGGAACAAATGAACTAGTAAACTTGCTTCAAAATAAAAATAATACAACTCTCATAAATATTAACTTACCAGAAAATCGAGTTACTACGGACAGAATCCGTTTAATTGATGAATTATTAGTCAATAATCAATTAATGTTACATGGCGTAACGCCATCAAATAATTCCGTCTTACTGGAAACCATCAATCATCCGCAAATGCCAATTGCAGAAAAAATTCGCAAAGTGCAAGACTTAATCAATTTGGGTGTTGATTTCAATCTAGTTGATATAAATAATTTATCAATTTTACATCATTCACTAATGCGTGCTGCTGAAGCAAATGATCTTAGCTTAGTTGAATTAATATTAATCACTAATCGAAGTACAATTAAAATTAGTGAAATGAATATGACTAGAGCATTTGAAATAATCGAACAAGAACCACTATTCAATGTTTGTCGACCACAACTGCGTTCATTGTTATTAAAATATAACGAAGAACAACAGCTGCAACCACTTTCTTATGATATATATTTACCACCGGGAAGTGTTGTTTATGGTATTCATGCCCTTAACAATGGCTGTTTGGCTATTAGAAGTCCTTATCAAGATCATGGCGATATAACACTATTTGATAGTCAAACGCGACAATTTCGTCACCCCTCATTAAGTGGTCAACATCAATACGACCCTTATGATTGTGTTGAATTGCCTGACCAGACGCTGTTAACTTGTGATCATGTAGGCAAAATCGTTCAATGGGATCTAACCACTGCCACCCCACCGCGTGAATACTTACCAAATGCAACTCGATTGCCAACTATTCGCGGGCTAGATGTCTTTCATGATAAGACACATTTAGCCATGGTAGGAGGACATACGTTGCGTATTGTTAATTTGACTAATCACAATATACACGATTTCAGGATAAACGGTACTGGTATATGCTGTCTTAGAAGTTTACCTGGAAATAGACTTGCTGTGGGTTTAAATGATGCAAATAATAATCTTAAACTCTTTAACAGTGAAGGTGGATATATCCGTACACTAAACGGTCATACAGCTGCAATTGTCTCTTTAACATTGCATCAACCCACATCGGGGAACCCAATATTAGCTAGCATCAGCAATGACACAACTGTGCGTTTATGGAATTTTGAAACGGGTCAATGCATGCATACTCTCAGACATGTAGTCCAAAATGAAGGATCTACCTGCGCAGCAGGGCTGGCATTTTTACCAGGCAATATTTTAGCGACTGGATTAGCTAAATTAATTTATTTATGGAACCTTGATAATGGAGAAATTATAAAAATTATCGATACCGGTTCCGAATTAAAAGGTTTAACCATTTTGTCTGATGGAACCTTAGCGAGCTTACATGAAGTAATTAATAATAAGGCCAGTCTTAAATTATGGAGTTATTCTTTATTAATTAAACTAATTGAAGAAAGAAAAGCGTTAACCACAAAATTACTTGATTTTGAACAAAGCAAATTAAGTGCATACTTGGCAAATTATAATCTTACTCCTCCTGCAGCACGTAGCGAACAAATGCACCGACAGGTAGATTTTTTATTAGAGGAAGTTGATGGTTTTTCCCGACGTATTTGGAATACCCGTGAAAACGTCATTAAATATCTAGGGCATATTCATCACCTTAGAGGAGAACAATTTGATGATAATGCAAATTTAGAAAGGTTCAACGCGAAAACCGCATTAGCGATGTATATGAAAATTTTGTTAGCCATTCTCGTTAAGCTTCATAACCGACAAATTATTGATGCTGATTTACCACTTCATGTCTTTCGTAATGATCTGCTTAGATTCGTAGTCGAAGAAATACGTGGGTGCGCATTAAGTTACAAAGCGCTTAAATTAGCTGAACAAAATCATGTCGAAAGGCTTGATGATCGTATCGAAGAATTACGTATAAACATTTGTGGTTTAGTGAATCTAGAAGATTATAACTATGAAACAGGCTATATTACCCACTCATTTCCCATTAATTTTTTAAAATTCCGCGGCCACATTATTATCCGTGCAGATAATTTGGGTGAAGGCTCTCAAGTTCATCTGCACCAAGGCCGAGAAGTAAAACCCTTTATGATTGGTTGTTTCCCCGCGATATTGTTTACTAGACGAAACCGTGCCTTACTTAACTATTTAGGCGGAATTATTCAAGCGACTTTTATGGCACATGATGAAGCATTAATGCGAATTTATAATACAAATGATTACTATGGTTTAAACAACTTACGTAATCGAGCATTAGAACAATCTATAGAACAATTTTGGCAGTTTATGCGTTTACAAGATGTTGGCAATTGTTGTGTTGCAAATCGTATGGTGAATCGTAACTATCGAGCACTGCGCATAGATCCTATACGTGGCGATGCCATGTCTTCATTTCTATCAAACCAAGAAGCAGAAATTATTGCAACTGCAGAAGTAAATTCACGTCATTTAATTGGACAAAACCATGCAAATGCACCTGTACCGAACCGTCGCTTAAATGCGAGTCAACAGGTGGAAAATAATAATACTGTTGGTAGACAATCGCTACCATCTGTTGTACCTGCTTTAAGGCAAAATCTATTTTTACTATCAGATTTACAAGATAGACCTGCACCAATTGGTAACAATAATGGTACAGCCAACTTGAGCAGAAGACAACAAGCCACTAGGCAGTGAAATACATTTGCTTTTTATTCTCTCGTATCGATATTTGAGCCTGTACTCGAGTGCAATAATCTATTTTGACTCGTTCATTTTGCAATTTTCACTTTTACCGCCTATAACAAAAGAATCAAACGTAAGGACACGAGGGTAACATGACAGACAGCGCTGATTTAGCAGAAAATCCGACCCATACAGACGATTATGTTGAAAATGAACAAATTAAGCAGCGCTTAGTTGAAACGGAGCGCTTACTTACTTCATTGCATAGAGATGCCACCCAATATAATGAAAATAAGCAATTACCTGAATTTACAGAAAGCATGGCTGCTTTACTCATCTCCTTAGAAGAATTGACTGATAAAATTAAAGAAATTAAAAGTATTTGCACCGAACGCTTCGACAGTTATCAACACATTTATATTAAACAGTTACAAGATATCGACCAGACATTAACTCATTTTGAAGAGATATTAACACAAGCTGGTATTGTTCGATGGCGGCAAGCGGCAGAGGCAGCGCTTAAAGAAGGCCAAGAACATCAACTCTCCATCCAGAATAGCATGGAACAATTCCAAAACGTTACACAAGAAACTATGAAACGTATGGAAAAAATGTCTACGGACACCGCTGCGCGATTAAATCAGGTTGCACGTGCTTTCGACATAAAAACCTTTGAGCAAATTTGCGCAAAACATGCGCTTAGTATAGAGGAAACCACAAAAACAGCGACACGTAAATTTTGGCAAATTGAAAAAGTTGTATTTGTACAGCGATTATTGCTAAATACTTGTTTGGGAATTACTGTTGCCATTTCATTTGGCTATTTCGAGCGTGGCGAATGGCCATGGGAGCGTCACCAAGACGTGCTGAGCGAACGCGCTTATGGGGAAACATTAAGTAAAGTATGGCCACAATTAACCGCAACTGAACAAGCACGCTTTAAACAACTAGCTGGAAATGTAGCTGATCCACAATAATCATTTACTTTTATTATTGTGGATGCCTCGCCAGATCATCAACTTGCAGAGCAAAGTTATCAAGTGTAAATGTAATTCATTTTAACATTACATTGGATTATTATTCGTACTACCGTTCGCAGGGCTATCAGCAGCTGGCTGCTTTGATGCTGGTAACGTTGATTGTTCTGGAGATTTCACAGCAGCTTTTTTCAGCACATGTAAAAATGAAAGTTGTTCTGCTGGTTTCAATGATCTTTCCAGCGCAACCGGTGCATTGGCTGCCATCTTGTTTAATTGTAAATTGGTAAGTTCAGTCGACACATCGGCAGCTGCTGCTGGCGGTTTTGGTTTTGGCACAGTTGTTTTTAATTTCACCGCTGCCGGATCAAACAGTGGTGCGAAAGGTGTATTTTGTCCACTTGTCACATCAGATGCCGATTTAGGCGATGCGGTTGCAACCGGTGATGCAGGTATGCCTCTCAGATCTTTTTCACGTTCAATCGGTTTTAATTTAACACTAGGCAAAACCAATGGTACAGCTGGCGCTGACTTATTCAGTGACACTACCGTTTTGAGCTGTCCTTTTGTAGCTGCAATTTCCCGCAGATGTTCACTTTCTGTTAAAGCTCTTTCTTTTGGGCCTCTTAATGATTCAGATTTTAAATTATCTCTAGCTTTAGTGATCAAATCTAATAAGTTAAACCGTGCTCCTTGTACTTGCACTACTTTTGCATGATTTACAGCTTGTCGTTTTTCAGGTGTAGGATGTTGTTCACGTCGTAAATCTACAGCTGCAGCAATTTGTGCCATACCATATAATTTAGCATAATCAATATCACTGCCTTCTGGTAAACCTTTGGTTAAATTTTGAAAATATAGATCTTCTTGTTCTAGTCGAATTTGATACTGCTGTGCAAAATATTGGCTATATTGACCATTCACACGCATTTTGTCTTCATCCACTTTGATATCATCACCATTAATAATCAGATTATCATCGGCAACCAATTTATAATGCAGACTTAAACCTCGCAAGGCAGCAGAGTGATGCGTTTGTGACATGAGTTTTTGTATTTGGCTGTCATCTAAAACTCTAACTTCTTTCGTATCAAAGAGTTGTTTGGTTATATCGTATACAGTAATCAAGTCCGCTAAACCGCGGTTTAATTCTTTATCATCATCTCCTTGGTCTTCTTGATGATGTAAGTTATAAGTTGCACTAGCAAAACTACTAATTTCTTTTGCCGATAGCTTTGCATTAATCATCAGCTCGAAAATAGCGCCCTCGAACACAAGCGGGATATTTTTAATGTTTGCTAGAATAAAGTTACCTAAGAAATTCTGTGAAATAAATAAATCGTTGATATCTTGATTTTCATAGATTGTTTTTTCTTTTGTTTTATAAGTTTGGTATCGTAGCAAAAATTCATTAAAAGTAATCAATATGTTACCGAAATCCGGTTTCTCTTGACTGCAGGCCTCAATATATTGAGCAACTAAAGTTTTGACTAATCTATTTAATACTTCTTTCATTTGTAGTTCTCCTTTAGGTTTTCGGTCTACGGTTATCATAAAGGAGATTTCTTAACGTTTTCTTAAATGAACAAATTAATTAGTTTTACGGCAATATCGATTGTTTGATCCAAAAGCTTAAACGGTGCTCCATTTCCATAATGCTGCCATCAGCAGTAATCGTTGGCCATTTGAACCGCATTTGCATGGTTGTCTTTGTGTAGCCTAATTTTTGCCAAAGCCGATCCGTACTATGATAGTTTTCGGGTTTTAATGGATGATTATCTTCTCGCTCAACCGTCATTAGGCACAAAGACTTATAATTTAATGATTGAACATAACGCGATTGTGCAAGCAATAAATTGCTACCGATATGTTGATTCCTATATTTATCCAAAACAATTAATTCACCCACGTAATAATAATCTTGAGGTTTCAATCCATGCTGCTCGAACAGTTCTTGCACGCCTGGAAGAATATTTGCATTACTTAATAATGGTATGCCCGTTGCAATACCTGCTAATTCATGGTCACAATAAGCGAGTGTAAAAATACTCTTTTTATCTTTCGCGTAACTACTAAGATATTTTCGTTCAGCATCCATAGTACCAGCATACAAATAAGGGAAATTTTTGAATTCAATGAGTCTCATCTGTGCAATTAAATCTGCCCCTTTCGTAATTTCATTACCGTGTAGCATTTTTATGTCTATATTCATTAGTCATTCCTTTTTATAGATTCCATCGTTAGTGAAGTTAATCTTGTTTATGTTGCCATCACAACAATATTATTTTATAATTCTTTTTGAAAATACACCGTTTACGCCTCCATGACAATTCCAAACATTGCATTGAATGCAAAGCCATTTTCGCCCATGCCGTAACAACAGATAAACGACCAACTGTTACTCCTACTCTATCGCCTTCTCCCAAATAACAAATAATTATAAAGCATAGTACCGTGTTTTTATTGGCCGCTTTGATATAGGCCGTTTTTTAACAGAATGTAAGCTATTGCCAAAATTTCAGCTAAAAAAAGTTAGCGGGTTAGCTTGCGCATGACTGAATGGGATTATGATAAAGCTCAAAAGCAAGCTTTGAAAGAAGGCATACCTTATCAGACTCTTTTATCTAGTATTATTCACAAATATTTTAGTGGCCAATTGGCATCAAGCAATCACTAATTCTAAAAAATATTAAATATTTAGCTTCAGAAATAGATACGAATAAGTGCCAGCATAGCGAACCTTTTAAACATAGTAGTCGCTCCCTCACGGTCGCGATCCTGTTTTTTTCGAGTTGTAGAGCGGTTCAAAATATCGTTTACGGGGTAGGACCAGGTACAGTAGATGAAACAGTTTGTTGAACACCCTCCTTAAAAAAGTTTTGCTTTTGTGGAGCATAGTCTGCACTTTTTTGGTCAATAAATTTTGGTGTAAAGCCTTTTATTCCATCTTCATAGAATTTCAAATAAGGGTTATTGCTTATTTTCTTTACTTCTGCGATTTCGTATCTTAAGCCAAAGCAACATTTTAATAACTCAACTATAGAGCTTTCGCCAATTTCAGAAGAATCAATTAGACCCGCATGGACTAAGAAGTTAAACCAATGATTGGCCTGTTTTTTGATTACTGTTTGTATTTCTTGAGTGTCTTTAAATATGGGTTGCCCTGTCACACGTTTACCGAAATCAGCAAAGCCCTTCATTAATATATAAGCAAAAGCAGCTAGCACAGGTATACACCGATAGGCAGGAAAACAACCACAGATAACATAGCCATCAAGTTTTTCGATTAAATTTTTTTCTCTAACCATAGGTGGATCAATAATTAATCTATCTATTTGATCACACGCCATATGATTATCCCAAAGCCATAACTTTCTACCACTTTTAAAGCGTGGCATATCATTATCACCAATTTCGTTATTCCAAGTCGACTCACCTGCCCAAACAATGGGAATGTTAGGCGGCATTTTATCTAGTATTTCAAATACCTTATTGCCTAAGGGCGTCTTCTTGAGATGTTCATTTATATAGACGGCCGGACAGAAACCAACAATTTTGCCAGCTAATTTTGCTTCTTTTTCAATAGAATTTATAAGTTCAACCTGCAAAATTACTTGGTGCGCCTGATAATCACCTGAAGCACCCGGTACATCATCGAAGGTCACTAAAAAATAATTTACACCAAAATTCACCAGTCTATTCATTACATTTATTATTTTAGCGAATGAATCCTTTTCTACCCATCCAGGAGAAATGCCCCAAACAAATTTAATATTGTTATTTTTCGCTACATTTAATGTTTTCTGCCATTCTCTTTGGTCAGACATTGATTCTATATCGCTTGCTTTGATATTACTTCCACTTCTATCTCTTTTAAACTTAGGATTATATACATAAGTATTAAAACCACCATTTCCTAAATATCGAATCAAATCTCTTCTTTCTTCATGAGAAAACTCCCCCCATTGACCTAAAAATTTATCTTCTTCTTTCCAATAGAAAGCTTCGATATAACCAGAAAATTTTGGATGACTAATTTTTTCTTCTTTGGAACTGTGGGATATGATTGTCTCTTGCGCGACTAATTCAAAGCTAACTGCGTTAACGCTCCAATAGCCGTTCGCTGAATTGTATAGTAGTAGACATTGATTATTGTTATTATCTTTATAAATTAGGAACAGGCTGAAACCTGCACTGATTTCGCCTGCCTTAATAACATCGTATGGGTGAAATTGATTGCTCTTACGAATGCTATTAATTTCCCAACAACCGGTGGTTGCTTTATACATAAATAAATAAGGTTGATCATAAAGTTGACAGGTTGTTGCAGAAGTATAACCTTTAGGCCACTGTCCTCTCGCTTTGACAGAATAGATATGTTTGTGATCATGGGTAACCTTTATTTTACTGGTATTCCAATCACCAGTCGCACCGATATACATTAGAAGATAAGGGATACTGTCAATCACATAGGTTGTTGCCAATGTATAACCTTTTGCCCACTTACCTTTATCCTCAACGGCAAATGAAGAAGCACCGGTAATTTTTAATATGTTCCAATCACCAGAGTCTTTGTTATACATTAAAAGATAAGGTATACCGCTAATAACATATGTCGTTGCTAAAGTATAACCTTTTTCCCAATGACCTTTACCTTCATTACTAAATGAGGAAGCGCCGGTAATTTTTACAACATCCCATTCACCCGTATCACTTTTATATCTTAGAAGATATGGGACACTGCCAATCACATAAGTTGTTGCAAACGTATACCCTGTTTCCCATTGACCAGTACAAATTACTTTCATGTTTAGCTCCCAGCTTAAGCACTTTTGTAAATTTTACCCCTAAGTTTCCTATAATAACGTACGGGGCTGCTGACTGTTAATATCCTTTAATCAGCTTTTACGATAGCATCGTTTTACTCTATTATAAGAAGTCTATCAACTCCGAAAAATTACCGATATCAATTTTTTAAATTCACTTCTAAAATGGTTTGCCACGTTCAATTTTCTTAAAAATATCAAAGATTCTTTAAAAACAGAACCGTGAGGGCTGAGGGATCGACCACTGAGCATTATCATTCAACGATGCACATGCTTAAGCCAATTGTTCTTGCTTAGCCGTTTCCGTTTCGGGTTGAATTTTTTGACTGATCACTTTGGTTACACAAGAATCGGACCAAACATTAAGCGAGGTTTCTATCATATCGATAATGCTGTAAAACGGTAATATCATACCTAATAATTTAATAGGGATATCCATACTGGTTAATAAACTGGCGCTGAGGAAAAAACATCCCATTGGCACACCGGCGTTACCAATTGCTGCAATGGTTGCAACGATCACCCAAATAGCCATCGTCAACAATGAAATTTCCACGCCATTGTTTTGCATGAGAAAGATAACGGTTGCAAAAATAAAGGCAGCGCAACCATTCATATTTATGCCGGTACACATTGGTAAAATAAAGCGACTAACTTTGGGGTCGACATTCAATTGTTTTTCGATAGTGTTCATGGTCACCGGCAAGGTACCTGCCGAGGATTTTGTAAAAAAGGCCACCGAAAGTGCGGGCATCATTTTGCGCATCATTGCAAAGGGGTCAATTCCATTCATCTTCAACCACAGTGGCAATATGATTAATCCTTGAATTAAATTTGCAAACACTACTACACTTAAATATGCGGCGATGCTGCGTATATCCATGCCATCGCGTAATTGTAAAACTGTGGTCGCAATAAAACCAAAAAGTGCAATGGGTATAATTGCAACGATCCATTTGGTGATCACTAAAAAGATGGCATGTATCCCTTTAAAAAAACCCTGTACTGAATTTTTAGCTTGATCATCTGGAATATAACGTATCGCAATACCTAAGACGATACCAATTAATAACACACCCATTACTTGATGTTCTAAAAAGGGTGAAAAGATACTGGTTGGAATTAAATTAGCGATGTGCTTTAAATAATTTGTTTCCAACGCTGCTGTTGCATTCACACTCGGTATATTGGTAGCCACATTTTCAGGACTAATTAATAGATAAAGTAGGCAACTGACACTTGCGGCTATAAGTGTTGTAGTCAACGTATAGGCAATTGTCCTCTGCCATATTTTTTGCATGGACTGCTGTGCTTGATAGCCTGATATAGTCACAATAATTGAAAGCGCAATGAGTGGTAAACTAATAAACCGAAACATTTTAATAAAAAGATCAGAAATAATCTGTGCAATATTATTGAGCAAAGGAATATCAGACATACCAGCAAAAATGCCAAGCATAATCATCACTAAATAAGTAATGAATAATTGATAAGGTTTATTTTTTGAAAATTTAAACGATAAGCGCATCATACATTAGAACCAGCGTTGTATCTGTACACATGCTTGTAAAATTAACCAGGCATAAAGACCAGCCATCAAGTCATCAATCACAATGCCAAATCCACCTGGAACATTACGTTGCAGCCATTGGATAGGCCATGGTTTACTAATATCAAACAAGCGGAATAAAACAAAAGCGCTGATTAACCACACCAAGCCAGCAGGCAACATTAAAGTGGTTAACCAAAAACCAACCATTTCATCACAGACAATACCTGGATGGTCTTCAATGCCCGTTAATTTTTCTGCATAACCAGCCAAGTAAATAGCAAAACCAGTAAGGATGAGCAAACCTGCGCAATACACAAGCCAAGGCATTGCAGGAAAAAGGCAATAAATGATCAATGCTAATAAAGTACCCATGGTTCCTGGGATACGTGGAAACGCCCCAGTACCTAAACCAAATGCTAAAAATAAGCGTGGATTGCGCCATAAATCGTGCGGAATAGGGTATTTAGGGTAACCCCAGAAGGTGCGTATTGAATATGAAGTCTGCTGCATGTTACTACCCACTATTAGAAATGTTGGTAACCTTTGTACTTAGGCAAAGGCATAATTTCTGGATTCATATCATTATACTTTATCACAATTTCGCTATTTTGGGTAATTACACCAATCTGCTGACAGGCTAAATCGAGTTCTTTGGCTTTTTTTATAATCAGTTCCTGCTGATTTAAAGGTGCGGTAAAACACAGTTCATAATCATCTCCACCTGTTAATGCCAAGTTTTGCCTATCTTCTTTTTCTAATTGCGCACACATGTCTTCAGCAATAGGCAAATGGTCAAGCCAGATCTCAGCACCTAGATGACTACACGTACAAATATGTTGCAAATCTGCCAACAGCCCATCGGAAATATCAATCGCAGCATGCGCAACACCAGCCAAATTCAAACCCATTTCAACTCTAGGGGTAGGGTAATCGAGACGCTGTTGTGTTCGCTGCAGCAATGCAGTATGCGTCATTAATTGTTGTTGTTGGCAGCGCAATGCATAAGCTGCATCACCTAAAGAACCCGTTACAAAAATGCCATCGCCAACTTTAGCACTGGAACGACGCAACATTTTTTCTTTGGCAACAACGCCTGTAACTTGTACCGTGATGGATAATGGGCCATGCGTTAGATCACCACCTAATAACACGATCTGATAGCTTTGCAATAATTCAAAAAAACCCTGACTAAATTGTTCTAACCATTGCTCAGATATTTCTGGTAGTGTCAATGCTAATAATGCAAAACGCGGCTTAGCCCCCATTGCTGCCAAATCACTTATATTTACAGCAAGGGCTTTGTACCCAATCGCATGCGGTGGCGTGGTTGCAGCGAAATGGACTTCATTGACTAATGTATCAATGCTCATCACTAAGCTTTCTGCACTTTTTGGCAATATTGCGGCCGCATCATCACCAATCTCTAAGAGTACATCATTGGGTAAACGAGTTTGTAATCGGTGAAAGTAACGTTCAATGATGTCAAATTCATTTAACATCAAGATCGCCTGCTACTGAAAATTCGGTAGGTCGGAGTTCACGTGCAACACGATCGAGCACTCCATTGATATATTTAAAACTATTTTTACCCCCAAATACTTTTGCCAATTCCAATGCTTCGTTAATAACAACACGATAGGGCGTATCAAGAAAAAATTTTAATTCACAGGTACTCACGCGTAAAATGGCACATTCAACTTGGCTCACTTCTTTAAGTGCGCGATCAAGATGTGGTGCTAACACATTATCCAGTGTTTCATTTTGCATAACGACATGTGTAACCAATTTATCAAAATACTCTTGGTCAATCTTTTTTGCTTCAGCTGGATTGGGTGGCAAAAATTGTTGCAATAATATTGCTAAATCAGGTTTAGCAAGTTGCCATTGGTAAATGGCCTGGATGGCGCAAAAACGTGCTTTATGTCTAGCGTATGGATTCATAATAATTGGATTAACATTGTTTGGGAAAATAAATATAGTTATGCTTCATGTTCCGTAACCACGTCATTCTCATCAGCTGTAGTGGTTTTATTTTTTAATTTCTGAATGGCATCATCAAATGCTTCCAGATTTTGGAAACGGCGGTAAACGGAAGCAAAACGTACATAGGCAATCTCATTTAATTTTTGTAGTTCATCCATAACCATTTTACCAATGCGCGTGGTACTTATTTCTCGCTCACCACAAGCGCGTACAGCACTGGTAATATGATCGATGGTTCCTTCAATTTCTTCGATGGTTATTGGTAATTTTTCTACTGCACGCAAAATGCCTTTGCGTAATTTCATATCATCAAATTTTTCAAATCGACCATCGTGTTTAATGACGGTTGGCATGGTGAGCTCAGGCTTTTCATAGGTTGTAAAACGCTTTGAACAATTTTCCCCCACACACTCACGGCGTCGGCGAACTTGATTACCTTCGGCAACGTAGCGGGTATCAATCACTTTGGTATCAGGCAGATGGCAAAATGGACATTCCATCAATATACTCCATTAAATAAATAATAATTAATAAACTGGAAAGCGCTTACACAGCTCTAAAACCTTTGTATGCACATTATTAATCAATTGTTGGTTAGAGATATCTGCCAATATATCACAAATCCAGCCGCTTAACTGACTAACTTCAGCCACACCAAATCCACGCGTGGTGACTGCAGGCGTCCCCATGCGTAATCCACTGGTAATAAATGGTGATC
>CAYSGV010000015.1:0-18768 GCA_964430685.1 uncultured Gammaproteobacteria bacterium | reverse complement strand
CCTTGACCGATACCAATACCCGGTGCGCTGGCTAAACCCGTTGCAACAAATGATTTTGCATTGAATTCTGGTGCTGTTTTTTGGCTTAGCATGAGTGGCGTGATGCCGGTTGATTCGGCGTAAGCAATAATGGCTGCAAGCTGTGCCGACAGGGTAACCAACAAGGCTTCCTCAGTCTCATCAAAGCGCATATTCTCTAGACGTTGCACAACAAGTACACCAAGCACTTTTCTTTGGTGAATAATGGGTACACCTAAAAAGGCATGATAAGCTTCTTCGCCAATTTCCGGCAGTTGTAAAAAACGGGGATGGATTTGCGAATTTTCAAGGTTTATAGGTTCTTCGCGCTGCCCAACCAGACCAATTAATCCTTCATCCAGTTTGATCCGCGTGCGACCAACAGCCTCGCTATTGAGACCACGTGCAGCAAGCATGATGTATTCAGCGTTTTGTTCATCTAAAAGAAAAATGGCACAAGACTGCGCGACTAATGTTTCACGTACCTTTGAAACCAATACATCTAATGCGCTTTGCAAATTCGGCGCATGACTGACTTCTTGGACAATGCGTCGTAATGTTTTGAGCATTATACTTCCTGCAGTTATGATAGAGCGATTAGCTTGTTATTTCACCGTATCCGGTTCTTGGTTGAATTTGGGCTCAATTAAAGGCGCAAATTTTTGTAGCACGGTTTGATAAACATCAAATTTGAAATTAATCACGGCTTTAAGCGGGTACCAATAATCTACCCAACACCATTTATCGAATTCCGGTGAATGGCTGTGATCTAAGCGAATTTTGCTTTCGTCGCTCACCAATTCAAGTAAGTACCAAATTTGTTTCTGGCCAATGCATAAAGGCTTGGCATGGTATCGGATGAGATGTTTGGGCAGTTTGTAACGTAACCAATCATCGGTACAGCTCAAAATCTGCACATCGGTGCGTTCCAAGCCCGTTTCTTCATGTAATTCACGGAATAATGCAACTTCGGTTGCTTCCCCTTCGTGTACGCCACCTTGTGGAAATTGCCATGCATTTGGGTTACCAATTCGCCGCGCCCAAAAGAGCTGGCCTCTCTGATTGCTAATGACAATACCTACATTGGCGCGATAACCTTGTTCGTCAATCATATCACACCTAAAATTCGCTCTATTAATATTAATATACCATAAACTTCTGTAGACTTGCGTTATAATGTAATGAAAATTTAACAGGTCCTAAATTCAATTGTTTAAACCTATGTATGCCCAAAATTGGCTATTAAATATACCGGATTTGGTCCAGATGCCCTTAAACCATGTGCATCTCTGGCTCATTGATTTAGCGGACCATCGGCAGAATTTCGATAGATTGCAGCATTTGCTCAATGACACGGAAACGGCACGAGCTCAGCGTCTGTTACGTCCACATGTCTATGAGCGGTTTGTTTTGGCTCGTGCATTGCTCAGACAGTTGCTGGGCCATTATTTAAGATGCTCCCCCCAGGAAGTTCATCTGCAATTCTCTTCCTATGGGAAACCCTCTCTAGATCCCAGTGTGCACAAAATGCCGCTACAATTTAATATTTCTCATAGTCAGGATTATGTGATGGTTGCTTTAACCAAGCAAAACGAACTGGGAGTGGATATTGAATATCATAAAGCGCTTAATGATTTTAACGGTATCATAGAGCGCGTTTTTTCCGCATCAGAACAAACTTGGCTAGCAAGTTTACCAGAACCTTCGCAACAGGCAGCTTTTTTTAAGGTTTGGACGCGCAAAGAGGCACTCACGAAGGCAATGGGGTTGGGTTTAAGCCTTCCTTTTCATGAAATTACTGTTGCCGATGGGCAAGCTGGCGACATTCCCTCTGAAATTCGCTATCCCGCTAACCACTCGACATCTTGGTATATTTACGATCTACCTTCAATCCCGCAGTTTTCATCGGCACTAAGCCTACCCAAAAAAGTGAGCCACATACTCTGCTGGCAGTGGAAGAGCCTTTCCTAGTTTCTAATTCATACGGGAACTATCTAAAACCCAGATCTCTTAATTTCAAATAAACAAATTTTAATAGTCGTTGCATGAGATCTGTCGTTTGAAAATATCCGTGTTTTTCACGGATATGATTATTTCACTTGTTCAATATACTGAATGTGTACAAGTCATAAATTAAGTTTTTAGTTGCACTTAAACCGCGATTTGTACGTTTTGATTATGCGGTTTATGTTGCTCATCGCAAAGAGGAGTATTGATCATGACTACATTTAGTGAACAAGTTAAAAACGATATAGCAAAATATATGGGTTGTGCCGATTATGAAGAATACCTGGGTTATAAGAATAGTTGGTTACCATGGGTTAATCGTAAGCGACCTGAATTTTATGGCGAAGAAAAAGATAATCGTTACGAAATAACTGATAAACTGGATGAAGTCATCGCTAAAAATAATGTGAGCGACGATGAGCTCTATGCCATATATATTAAAACATTTAGCTTAATTACTTATGGACCGAAATTAAGATCGAGTTTAGAAACGATTATGCAAGAAACAATGCGTAAACTAAATATGGGTGAAATAAGCTTAAGTTTAATGGCAGTCGATGCAGTTGCGCCAACAAGATTAACTCATACAAAATTATTTATGCTGCATTTTATGATGACTATGGATAGGCTTTATCAACAAGCAGATGCAGCAAGAACGCGCGGCGGTTTAAGATGGTTTATCGGTGAAGCGATAGCGGCGCTTACCTTTATTCCTAAACAGGTTAATTTTCTTGCTACATTATTTCAATATCGCGTTTCGGAATTTGAGATTGAACATGAGAAGCTGTTGAAAAAAATTCTCGGACTTGCTGTTGATGCGAAGAGACTAAATGATTTGTTAGAACGCGCGTTAACTTATCTGAACTTGAAAGAAAATCAAGATTTTCTTAATAAGTTGACGCAACAAGAAGTCATTCATCTTGCTTATAGTAGTGTAGATGCAACTTTAATGCAGTGTATCAAAGAACCTGATAGCTCAGTTGCATTTTATAATATTTTTAAAGAAGCATTTACAAAGCTGAAAGTTGAGATGGAAAAAAAGCAGCAGAAGGAAAGTGGCCGTCTAAAACGTGGTGCAGATGCAGAGGAAGAAGATGCAACACTTATGCAGAGTGTTTATAAGGGCCTTGATTGGTTGTCATATACTTTACTGCCTAGTGCAACTAAGCGACCGAAAGTTGCTGATGAACAAGATACTCCAGGAGCTACGTCCGTAAGACAAACGCCATCAGCAGCAGCTTAACTTTTCTTTTATAGGTGGACATGGTTGTTAGCTATGTCCACCATATTTACTACATTTACTAGCCATCATTAACTATCAATTTCTATTTGTCTAACATTTGTTTGATCGCGGTAAGCATTAACGATAAACCGTTATCACTGTGGTTTTGACTACTTGCAGCAGATAATGCGTCATTGGTTAATAGTGAATTAAACAATGGTGTACTATGTTTCAACCTTGATGATGACGCTGTACATAGTGTTTAGGGAACGATTTTGCTATTGATGGCTTATTATGAGCCATTTGATGCTTAGCATCTCTAGTTGTATGAGATGGTTTAATTAATGCTTCAGCTGAAATGTGTAATTGACCATGTAGACGACGAATCATTGCTAATGTTAATTCACGCTTTCGGTTCAAAATTTCAGAAACACGCGCGCGCGAACCAATATAGGGTTCTAAATCTTTTCGATCTAGTCCTCGACTTTCCATCCAATATTCTAAAGCATCAACGGGATCAGGAAAATCAATTTTGTGATGCTTTTCTTCATACGCTTCTACAAGAGTGGTAAGTACTTCTAAACGATCCCCTTCACTGGTATTGGGTTTCGCCGCAAACAATTTATCAATTTCGCAAAGAGCTTGCTTATAAGCCTTTTGGGATTTAATGGGTTTAATATTCATCATTTTACCTATGTATCATATAGTTTCTACGTCGATTTTGTCATATTCTTTATGAGAACCAACAAACCGAATAAACACGATGCCATGCGCATAATTAACAGCGACCACAAGCCTATAGTCATTTCCCTTGATATTGAATACTACTCGGTTATCGGCCACAATGCTGGCATTTCTGTAAACATTTTTTATTGCTACCGGCGACTTCCATGATGCTCGTTTCGCATCTGCATACCATGCACGCAAAGGTTTTTCCGCATTGGGGTAGCGCAGCCAAAAATCCTTCAATTTTTTTATTGATATTATTCTCATATAGGAGGATTATAGCTTGATCCCAAATTGGGATCAAGAGGTTTAAGGATAATTCTAGCAATTAGGGGTTCCATACTATATGTCCTTTATCTCTCGCAGGAAGAAAAGTTGAAATGGTAAGCAATAAGTAGATCATCTACCTAACTACAGTAGGATTAACTCGGAGATTATCCAGGCAAGATACTACGGTAATCAAAAGAGACAAAAAAAATTAAAACGGAATAATCTAATTTTTTATAAAGAAGGTATTATGAAAATTAAAAATTTAAATAATTTGATACATCACGATTTGGATTCATCAAAGACGGGGGAAATTTATTCAAAATCCGTAGTATTAACAGAATTACTTGGGTTTCAAGATCTCTTCGTGCATCATGAAATACTCTCACCCGGACAAAGAACTTCGGCACCGCATAGTCATACCTTACAAGAAGAAATGATTATTGTTTTGAATGGCTCACCCACTTGTCATATTGGAGATCAGCTATTACCAATGAAAACCGGTGATTTTATCGGATTTAAACCCGCATCAGCAGAATTGCATTATATCGAGAATGCTAGCAATGAAATGGTATATCTTTTGGTCATTTGTTCAAATCCAAAAGAAGATCAAGTCATTTATGGTTAATTATTGCTAACTGGAAACAGGAGCAGCTTTCCTTTCACTGGTAAGTTAATAAAATTGTGCCATGCTTAAGATCCCATACGAAAGGAGTAAAGATTTATGAAAAATATATTTTTCAACTAGTGTCTGAATTTGAATATACTGATTTTAAGCCTCCCATAGATCCTGAAATTTTGAAAGATAGATTTAAGGAAATCATAGATAATGATAATGTATATTGGAAAAAATTAGATGACAATGAAAAACCAATGAAACCTACAGAAAATTCTTTTTTTATAGAGTTTAAATCCTTTGCCACCAATAATCCAGTTTATGCACAATTTCAGTTTACTAGCAAAGAAATACATATTAGAATTTTTTCGGACTTACAGGACACTGGCAGTTACAGTGTAACAGACAGAAGAGAGATTAAGTTATTTTACGTTTGGTTAAAGCATAAAGATCTGTACGATAATCTAGCAGCAATTTTAGAGACCGAGGTTCGTTTGGCTAATGGCTATTAAAATAAACAATTTTGTTTGCCTTATATGGGGGCTGTGATCATTCCGAAAGATGAATTGGCTCTTCATAATCTGTTGAAGCTAATTGAATTTGATGGTGGATTTATAATAGGATAGCATAGCTGCTTTCAACACTTGTCTGAGCAATATGTGCAAAGAAGGGATTACGATTAAGCATATATAATAAACTGGAGGTATCTATGTTTGCCAGAAGAGAAAAGCTATTAAGTCTACAAGATGTATTGCAGAAATCACATAAATTCGAAATTGGCGAAGCGCATCAATTACGGCCTGATTATAATTGGATTATTAATGCAACGGGTCAACTTGTTGAGCTAGGCGAACGTTCTGAAATAAGAAGGTTTTGCTCTGGTTTTAATATCGGTCAAGGATATTTTCTTACTGCAGGGCATTGCTTATCCAAGCATAATGTCTGTTACATTATTAGTGATGAAGCAAAAGACGTTTCTAACTTAAGAGTAACGTTTGATTATGAATATACTTACAATGACATTCTGCGGCAACATATATTACCTTTTAATGAAAAATCTTACCCGGTGAGAGTGGTTGATCATGGTGGCTGTAATATAAGAGCTAATTTTGATTTTACTGAAACGGAGATAGGTGCACCACCTGATTACGCGGTGTTCCAATTAGATCCGCAAGCGATTAGCCGCTACCCAAGTGTAACGCTTACAAAAGATGTTCCGGATAAATGGCAAGAGGTTGTCGTAGCGCATCACCCAAAAGGCACTGCGAAAAAAGTTTCTTTTGGTCATGTACAAGATTCAAGTTTAGATGTTGTTGATTACACAGCTTTTACATTAGGAGGTTCCTCAGGCTCTCCAGTTGCATATGACGACACTTTATTTCAAAGACGCAAAGAAGTTTTCGCAGTGCATGTTGCAGGACATGTAAAACATGGAGAAAAAACGCATAAACATCATTGGGGGATAACAGTAAATCAAATTGCGAGTGTTGCAAAAGAACATGAAAAGGATTGGGTATATAATTTGGGATTATTTAAAAGACCTGCACCAAGTTACTCAGACCAACAACTTATCCTTTATTCGCCACCGCGGTACAACTTTGGTTGCTGCTCTTAAACAAGTTCGCAGGTTCGTACTTATTGTACTGATGACTTACCAAAAATAAATACGCTTTTTCCATTAAACCCTATTTCGAAAGCGCATTTGCTGGTGGAGAAATATTATTCACATCGGATACTTGTCTCGGTTCAGTCATATCTTGTTTTACTGTAGGAGTGACTGGTGGCGTTAGCTTTAGGGGTGAGCTATTACTCGTTATGCTTTCTGGTGTGCTTTTTTCTGCTAATGGGAGAGCTGGAAGTGTACCATGTGGTGATAGAACTGCCAACATTGCGGCAGTTGAATGATTAGCTGCGATAGATGTTACTACAGATTTGGCCGGCTTAACCTCAGCCTGCAAACTTGTTTTATTTTTTTCATTAATGACTTTGAGTAAAGCTTCTGATGGTTCAATAAAAATAGGGTCAAAATGGTTTAAGTTTGCATCTGGCTTGTCCAGGAGTCGTGTACTTAAATATGATAAGTTAACTGTTATCATTGTTGCTGGCGCACTTCCTTCATAAATGGATTCATCACCAAGTTTTGGAACAAAAGCATAGCCTGCAGAATTATTTTGTAGGGAATAAAAATTAAAACGGATATTGTAATAAAAGGATAACAGAGCAAAGTGTTCTTTTTGTAACCAGTATCCTTTGCTGCTAAATCTGGTTTTCCAACCTTGCAGATTCAGTGCGCCATCAGTTTTGAATATAGCCACAATATAGGGGTTAAATTTGTGTATATTACTTGCGTCATTACTTAATTTATCGATTAATTTAATAAAATTGACGCGATCTATTTCTTTTGCTGTTTCAAATTCATCTTGCATGTATAGCACGTATTGTGTTGCGGTAAACCCACAATCACCATCTGGCGCTGCTCTAGAAATAACACATTTTTTTCTTTGACCATTAATCATAACATCAGTGATAGACCGCTGAGATTCTAAAGCTGCCCTATCTAATTCAAGGTTACTAAAGTCATCTGCAACAACATGTTCTCTAGTGGGAAGTAATTTTTGTACATTCATACAGTCAAATTTGCCAATTCGGCTGTGAAAGAGTGGCTTGACATGCTTATCTAAAAAATCTTTTTTTCTTGCTAAATCATCAACAGACTGTTTTGGTAACTCTGTAAAGAATTTTCTCCCTAAGGAGCATGTAATTGCTTTGTTATCGGAGAGTTGCAGTGCAAGCCATTGTAAAAGAATGCTAGCAATTTTTTGTTGCACTAATACGAGAGACGTCGAATCTGTAATCACATCTTCTAGTCTGATATTTTCTGTTTCGTCAAATGATTCTCCTTGTACCATTGGATGATAACCTGCAGCATTCTTTGATGCTTTTCCAGCTAATACTTTTTTGATCACTACATATGCTTCTTCCTTTCTGTTTTTACGAAAATTAGCTTTTTTCACATCTGCATCGGCATCACCTTTGAAATACGCATCTAGATAATTGTTAAATAATGTTTCTTTAATTTGTTTTTCATCATCGGAATACAATCTGCCATCACCATCTACAAATTCGGAGCGTAAACTTGGGTTTGTAAGTATATTAGTTAGTGTATATATTTCTGGTAAATCTGGGCAAAATTGATTTAATTGCATCAAGTCAAGTAATGCGCAGGATGCAAGATAACATAATGGGTAACGACTGGATTCAGAGAAAAATAAGGCGCCAATGGTAACAGGTAAATGACTATCTGCCCGTTGCACCGTTCCTGTTAATATTGCGCGTATTTCCATCATCATTGTGTTATGTGAAAGCGCAGCTACCGCTCGACTAGTATGCTGGTCAACTTTGGTGTTTGCTAATATAGCCGAGACATTTCTAAGCGCTGATTCTGCATCGGGGCCTAAAAGTGTCTCACTTATTGCTTTGCAAGTTGGATCTTGCAAAAATTGTGGATGCTGTTTTATTTTAGAAAAATATTTATTTACAAGGCTTAGTGGATTTTCATTTTTGACTGTCTCTTCACTAAAATCCCCAAATAATTGTAAAAATAGTTTTCTTCCTTCATTTATATCGGGGGCAACTTCTTTTAATTTATCTTTCCCTAAAAAAGTAGTTAAGACATGATTAACAAGATTATCAAGTACCGTTGGAAACTGGCCGATAGGCATATCTGAATCTGAAAAATGACCTGTACGCATATCAACTAACATTTTTTCGATTGCATCAGGGGTGATGGCCTGCAGTTTGTCCATATTAGAAGAAGCAGAATTCATCGCATGATTGTGTTGTGTACTCAGGCTACTGTAATACGGTTTATCCCATTGTGTACAACCAAATTTTAATGCAATGGCATCTACCAAAGCGGTATTTTCTTGCCGCGTAATGATTCTAGGTTTTTCGCCTAGAGCCGGGAAGGGTAAATTATTTAATTCTTGTGCAGTGAGCTCTAAGCTTTTTGAACTGGGTAAGTTATTTTTTATATATTGAGCAACGACAAATTTTCTGTCTTTTTGTAAAACGATTACTTTGGGATCTAATTTATCGGAGAATTTTTCACCTTCGGCTAATAGAACAAGACGATAACCTTCTACTCTTGCTTCGGCTGGAATAGATTTAGTGTCCAGACTTTGAATCATTGTAGCAACCAATGGTAACACTGATTGTATAACACGTGCTGCTGTATCAAGAGGTGCTAATTCTTGAGCGGAAGACGTGTTAGCTATATTAGCAAGACTACTTTTTAAAATGTTTAAATTTTCAGGGGCAGCTATATTATCTGACAGCTGCAGAGTTGATTCTTGCATGTGTTTAAAAAAACTATCCGGCTGGTGATGCCTTGATGAAGCTTTGCGCTCATTAGTGGTCACATCGATTAATTGTCCACCTATCATATAATAAACTGAATTCTCTATATTACCGACGACAAAATTTACAGCAGCCCATAACCATTGCTCAGGAGTAGTTAATTTATAAGGACTATCTATTGTGCCTGCACCATCGATGTTTAATTGCTTAGCATTGAGTATAGCTATCTGTTCAACGGTGATTATCCTAGCCATTTCTAGTACATCATGAGCAGTAATGACTAAATCAGGATTACCAGAACGCTTTACCGTCATCACAGTGAATAGATTTGGTTGATGCGTGCGCTTAATCTGATCACGGAAGCGTTCAATTGCTGCTGCTGCTTCAGTTTTTTTATTCATATAAATATCCTTATAATAACTTTATAAAGATTATAACACGGTTTTTGATTAAACAAGAGAAAGTGTTAGTATTATGATTTTTAACCATTTCTAGGCCTAATCTTTAGTTTGGATTGCAAAGGCTAATACACGATAGAGTAGTACCTTCAGGACATAAACGATTTACCATACATTTTATCTCTAGATTTATAAATTTTTCATTTGCTAAAGATAGCGTATGTAAATTTAAAAAATTCAAATGATATTAGATTGTTAAAGCATGCAATTATAAACTTTCACTTTTTTATTCAGTGTGGAAAGGAACTATTATGTTAGCTGTTATCATAGACACTAAATATTCTGATAACAGCTAATCATATTGGCGCTTCAAGAAGCATTCTACTTTGATAATACTGATCCTGATTTTATCTCTAATAATTGAGTTGGAGAATATTTTCCATCAGGATTTTTTAATTTGGCCAATCGCTTATTTACTTTTTCATCACTACTACCTAGCTTTTTATACTTACTATACGATGCCCCAAACAGAGTATCTGCAGACTCAAAAAACTTGCCAACCTTTTCTTCATCAGCTTTTTTTCCTTTTCTTACTTCTGCAACGAGCTGCCGGTAATTTGATTTAGCTGTTCGATAAGTTTTATCTAGATCATCTGAATCAACTGCTGATGCTTGTTGTGGGGCAGGCAATGCACGTGGTTTAGCTTCAGTACCAGATGATGTCGGATGGCTATTTCTTTGCTGTTTGCTAACGGGTTCCGTATCACCAGAATCATCAAGTTCTTCAGGATCTACAGCTTTTTGGGGTTCTGCAACAGCTTTTCGTTTTGGCGATGACTTCGATTTATGTGTTAATTTTTCTTGTTCTGTTGTATTCGAACCGTTATTCAATGTAGCCGACGGTTCATTCCCTCGCCCAGGAATAAATGTTTTAAATATACCTTTAAGAAGATCTGTTGAACCTTCGATTATTTTATTTAATGAATCGGCTTCTTGTTTGCCAACTTCACTGATAGTTGACATCATGCATTTTATTAACACATCGTTAGCCTTTTTCACTTCGGCTAATTGATTTTGGCCTATCACTGTATTACCAAAGTTAAGTACTCTTTCGTAACCCAGGCGTAATTGCTCTAGCATTTTTATTGCATTTTCCTCAGCCTTCGGGTCTGTACTAGTCATGTATTTTTCCATTACTCTATTTGTTTGATGAAAATATTTTTTCTGAGCGTCTTCAAATACCTTTAAGCGTCTTTCTTCCAGCGCAACAAGTTGACTATTATATTGTTTTTGACTTTTTACTATTTCTGAAATTAATGCTGCAGCAATTGCTATTCTTTTAGTATTCGCTTCTACAGTTAATTGATGGCTTTTAAACATGCCTTCGATTAAAGAGCCTCCCAAAAAACTAACTTCCCCCAGTTTTCCTTCACGCATTAGCTTACCACATTGTGAATATTGTTGGTTTTCAAAATAGCGCAGAAAAGTTCCTGACACATCTTTAAAATCAACATCATTGGTAAATTTTGTTATTGCATTACTTGCTACTTCCATTAAACCACTTCTAGATTCCATATACATATCCTCCAATAAATTCGATAAAGAAAACTTACAATTTATTTAATCATCCAATTAACCAGAATTGGTGATATTCCTTAACAGACGCTATAAGTTTAAGTAAGATTAGAGTATTACGTGTACCGTAATCATTACGGTAACTTTAGTATGCCAAAATAAACAATTGCCAGCGTGCAGAGTTAAAATAGACTGTCTAATCAGTGTTAGTATCTGTTCGGGCAAACATCATAGAATTGTTTTATCGATGAGGTATTAAATTCTATTGGTTACCGGATTGCAGAGATACATGTGGACCCGTAGCATGATTGCTATGAGGTGATTTTTTCAGATCAGTCCGAGCATGTTTGAAAAATCGGCTATTTTGTTCATGTTTTTTTTCTACAGGATCATTTTCAACATCTATAGCTGTTGAACGCTTCCTAAGGTTGGGCAACGAAGTGTTACTTTGCTTGCAAGTAAATGTTTTGAATAAGTCTTTTACGAGTTTCGTTGAATCTCCAATTATTCCATCGATTTCTTCAGCATTTTGTTTGCATACTTGCTTAATCGTCGTAACCAGTGATTCTATTAAAGTATCATGCATGTTTTTTATCTCATTAAGCTGATTGCGTCCAATAACGGTATTGCCGTATTGTAGAACTTGATCATAACCTATTCTCAGTCGCTCCAACGTTTTAATAGAATTTTCTTCAGCTTGTGGATCAGTACTGGTTATATATCTGTCTATTATCATATTTGTTCTCTTAAAATATCTTTCTTCGACATCAGAAAATAGTCTCAGCCGATCTTCTTCCATTGCGTGCAGGTGACCATGAATCTTAGTCTGATTTTTTACAACCTCAGAAATAAATTTGGCAACCATACATTTTATTGCAAATTTGGATTTTGTACTTAATTGATGGCCCGCAAATATACCTTCGATTATTGACCCTGCAAAAAATCCAACTTCTCCTAATTTACCCATGCGCATTAGTTTTCCACATTCGGAATATTGTTGATTCTCAAAAAATGTAAGAAATGTACTGTATACATCAGCAGATTCACTATTTTCTTCTGGTCGGACCTCTGTACCATTTGCAACCTCCCATAAAGTATTTTTAGTTGCCGAATAAGTGCCATCGATTAATTGATTAAGTTCAGTAAAATAATTTTTCAGCTTGTCTAACAGCTCCGAGATTTCAGTATGTTTTGATGAAATTTTCTTAAAATACTCAATTGCTGTTGAGTAAGCGAGATCAGGCTTTTGCATGCATCGTTTGAAAAGGTTATCGATCTCATCAGTAATCTCCTTAGATAGCGATTTATTGTTCTTCAGTGTGGGATCATTAGAAGATTGATCTATCTCCGCACATAGTTTAAGTTCAATTAGAATTATACCAAGCCATAATTTGATAATATTTTTCTTTTCGTTTATGAATTTGGCATATTGATGTTTTTGTTTCTTATCATAAGTATCTGCAGCTGTTTTAAGCGCATTCACTTGATCTCTGTGCGCTGATTTAATCGCCTCTTGATATTCTACAATTAATGTTTCCTGGACGGATATAAGTCCACGACTCAGTAAACTCATTTGTCCAAACGATTGAGTACCACGAAACCTTTTTATAGGATGATGTGTATGCTGTAAGTTATTTCGATTTACCATTAAATGCTGTAATAGATGCAGATCATTTTTTAATGCATTTTCACTTGCTATTCGTTTTGAACTTGACTTAGATTTTGCAGGTTCAAAGCTAGTCGAAACCAATACACCTTGATCAGTAGATGGTGTTGTAGATCGCGTAACGGGTCGTTGTGGACGAGAGCCAGCTTCCGCTGTGGGACTACTGGATGGTGTTGTAGATCGTGTAGTAGGCCGTTGGGCGTTAGAAGCAGATTGTGCGGGTTCAAATCTAGTTGAAATTAATACGCTATGACCAGGAGGTAATGATATTGACCGCGTAGCGGGCTGTTGCGAACTAGAACCGGTATCAGTCGATACAACTGTTCTATGAACATCTCTGCGGTGGGTGAGTCTTGCGCGCGGTGTTGAGACTACACCCTGGACCTTTGTTCCTACTTTATCAGTAATCATATCTGTAGCAACTCGCCCAAGAATTTTTAATCCTGTTTTAATATGCTTATTTTTTATAGAAAGATTGTTAACTGTTTTATCCACTGCTGCTTTAGCTTTTGTGCATACATATTGTTTTGTTTTTTCAACTGCCTTGTTAGCAATATAAGGTAATGGCGTGCCACTGGTGGCAAATGAAGAAAAAATCTCAAAACCTTCCATACCTGCTTTTGCACAGAACGTTAGATAGCGATTATTAAGCGAATTGACAGCTGGTAACACAACATTATTTTTAATGTAACTAACCCAAGCGACTGGATTACAGCCTTTTGCTAGCATGAAAAGACCTTCACCAACGGTACTTGTTATCATAACGACTTGATGTATATTATCTGCGGTGGCATTGGTCTCATCATCGCTTGCATCTTCTTCTCCGGGTTGCATTCGTGATAACTCATTATTATTTTTCATACATAACTCCAATAATTATATCTGGTTACTTGACTATTATTTATTCGTTATTACATCACAGCGCAAAAACCAGAAGATTTCGTTTTACTTGGTTCAGAATTTTGTTTCGTAATTATTTCTTCAATAACTTGCATAATGACTTGGCTCGATAATTGCTCCTTAGTCGCAATTTTATTTGATACACCAGTTGTGATTGCTTGTATGAATTCTTGTTCCGCGCCGGCTGTTGCAGGTTGTGTAAGCAACTGAGCGTACTTTGGGTTGGCCAACTCATTTATTAAGTTACTTACCAATAGTTGTCTTTCACTTTCGTTTAGAGTGAAGCTTAATTTCTGCTCAATTGGGGTGATGATCCGATTAGTCAGCGCTCGTAGTTTTCGAGTTTGCTCGCTTTCCAGTGGTGATCCGAATGATAGTAGTAAATTTGATGCGCTTCTTCGTTGTTCATCGTTATCTGTTGCAGGTTGTATGGTAGCATCTTCACTCGCGGATGGTGGCGCATTTCTTTTTGCGCTGGTTCCGGAAACCTCTGGTTCGTGCGCGCGCTTCTTTGGATTTTCTCCAGCTTTTCTGCTTTCTAACAGTTGGTCGCCGGCTACTACTTCTGGTGCCGACTCTGTATTTGCGAGTAATAATGGTCCATCAATCAGAGTGATGGCTGAGCGCTGTGACGAAACAAATAACTCAAGTCTATCCAACCAAATTTTAATTACATTTTCTATTTTACTATTAAAATAGTCATGTTTTTCGTTCGTTTCTGCTGCTTGCACGATAGACAAAACGCGTTCTTTTAACTGCGGCAATAATTTTCTAATATCAACATATTCAATCGCCGCTAATTGCTCCTCAGTCATGTGATGCAAATGTGCCTTAATATAGGTAGCGAGATGCTGACGGTCAAGTTGATTGACCGCTTGCAATAGTTCTCCATCAAAACCTGCTAGTTGTAAATAGGCTTGTAGAAAATGGTAAGTAGCTTGGCCTTTGTCCAAAACTTTTTGTAACGCAGTCCAGTCTGTATTGGGTCTGCTTAAACGCATTGCTCCTTCTTGACGAATTGCTGATATTTGCACAACGATTTTATCGTGTATTTGTTGACAAAGTTTTTGTAGATTAGTCGGTTGAATTTGTTTGATTTTATCTTTAGCAAGAAATTTTGTCTTCGCACCTAAAAATGGTCCAATAATTGCGGTCGCATGCATGATTCCGGTTGTCGCAATACCACATCCATTCGGCTTATAGCGACCATCGCCATAATGCATATTATAATTGGGATACCAGAATGCGTGAATTTCATTGAGCAATGCAGGAATATGTTTTGTATCCTCATGGTCGAGCAAAGATCCCACACAATCGAATTCATATAATGTTACCCGTTCATTATGAAACCGCAAATCAACTTTTATTGAATAAATATATTGATCATTGGGTTGTCTATGTCCATGGAAGTGAGCACGTTGATAATAATGATATTCGTATTTAATATCGAACTGTGCAATGCCTAATCGCTCGGCCAACAATATAATGGGTGGAATATTTAATTCTGCCAACAAGTGTTGAATGCACAATGGGATTGAATAGTTTTCAGTCACTTGCTTGTTGGGTTGCGCAAATGTCATCAGCGGTGTTTTTAATTCATTTTTAATTGAGGTGATTGTTTTTGATTGTTCTTCTACCGGTGGCGCAGCGCTTAGCATAGTGCTCAGTGCTGCAATAGAACCATCTTTGTCTTCAAGTAGTTGTTCCAGCCACTCTTGCCGCCCACTGATGGTCTGCATAATTTCTCGTCGCCTATTTTCTAATCTTGTTATCAAAGCTTGATAGATTAGTTTGACTTTTGGGAAACTAGAGTGGGAATATGTAGTAAATACTGCTTCATCAGCTGCAAATTGAATCGCATCAACTGATTTCTTTATATCTTTATAAATGTGTTCTAAACTGTTGTGCCAAAGCGTTTGACAGAGTACATCATTGCCTTCGTTTAAAACTTGTGCATATTCATCAAATAATAATTCAAACAATTTTACCGATTTTCTTATACTTGCAATAAATGCCAGTGTGTTTTCAGCATTCGTGCGTAAGCTAGTTAGTTTTGTTAAATTCTTATCATATTCTTGCTGTCCGGCAATAAAATCTTCACGAATGCTTAAATAAGTCTCTAGGGCATTTGACCAAATAAGTGGGTTAATTAATTTATTGCGGTCAATACCACGGAATAATTCTCCTCCTTGGAAGGAGAAGGCTTTTTCAGCCAGATAACCAATTAAGCCATGCAGATATTGCTCTTTGTAACCTTGAAACAGTGTTTGTGAGAAAGTATGATTCGCCAAACGAACTTCTGTTTGTGCACTGTCTACTCTACTAAGATATGTTTTACCGTTGTATATATCCGCACAAGCATGTTCTTCCAGCCATAGTTCCAATAACCAAGCGAATTGAACTAGTTGTTGTTGCACATCTTGTGGCGTAAGACCAGAGTCTCTGCTTAATGTACGTTGTGTTTTAAAAATAACGGTTTCAAATTCACGTAAAGAAATGGCCTGATTTTGGCTAGTTAATATATGAAATATATGATTTAAATCGGTACTCACGTTATCCAGTGAATACATCACTGGCTCGATTCCGTCTTCGACACGACGGTCAATCCAATCATGCAAATGACAAACGCCATCAATAATGGTTTCAATTGTTTTTTGTTGATTTCGGTACACTTGCTGAAAATGCTCGCGCATTTCTTGTCGCAACCCATTTAGTTGTTGCGCAAGCTCTCTTACCTGTGCCATCAATGGCACCAAAGGATTATCATTACGTTTTTTATGCCGAAATAAACCAATGATAGACAATCCACCCATAATGATGGCGGAGATTGGCGATAATGCTGCCAGTCCTTGTGGAATAGCCATACCCGGAATGCCGCCAGTCAATAATGAGAAATTTTTGTGAATAGATGCTAAACTTTTACCAATCGTACCGATTTTTGTTAAATCACCGCCCATCATACTCACTGCACTAAAAAAGTCTGTTATTCCCTCATAATTGGCAAGTTTTTGTCGACCTAAGTTAGCTTGCTTGATTTGGTAATTTCTTAACTGCGTATAAAGTTGCAGATTTTGATCATCGCTTAATTTATGTGATTGCATGCCATACAAATCTAAAAATTTCTGATTTTCTTGCAGTAATTGCTTGCGGTCTATTCGTTTTTCTGCAGACTGCGCTGTATCTGCTGGTGCCGGACGCTTATTTTTTGGTGCCGAATGATTTGGTGGGTTGACTCGAGGAGATGAACCAGCAGGTTGGCGCGCAGGCATGCCTGCAGCTGCTGGCGGTAACGCTTCATATAATTTCACAATACGGTGATTGATTGCTTCTACCGTATCATCTACTGCTTTAGCAATCACCGGATCAACAGTTTTAAATTCAGCAGATACAGCTGAATATCGTTCAGACACGGCATTTAAACGTTCAATTTTTTGTTCGGTACTAAGCGAGCGGTCATACCAAATCTTATCAGGTAATTGTGCACTGTCTTGTAAAACAGTTAAATATTCACGCTTCGCTAATTCTTCTTTACCCGGAAAATATTTTTGAATAAGTGGCTTAACTTCAGCATCATACCGGTATTCACCCCATTTATGACCGAGTTCTTGTCCGATGGCACCCCCTACAATAACGCCGGGCCCATTGGCAACGGCACCACCTGCTAAGCCACCAAAAAATCCGCCAGCCACTCGGCCGCCTTGTTTGTAGAGTAGCTCTGCTGAAAATTCGGCGACATTTCGTTCGGCAGTATTATTTTGCAAGTACGCTTTGGTCCCAGCATGGAATAATAAGCGCTTTTCGAACGCGGACATGTCGGTTATTTCATCATTACGATGCCACCATCCTTGCATAAATTGTCCCATTGGTTTATCTGTTAATTTTTGCATGATTACTTCTCCTTACTCATTCATTTGTTTTCCAAATCACTCGAATCATCTGCCTGCTTGTGATGCAAGCATATTCATCTCCTAATACTTCATATATATTGCTAAGCTATTAATTATCGGCGTCTCGTAATACTGACGGTGCGAATTTCCTGTTTTATTCGTTTGGATTTTTGGTCTAAGAGTTCACTAGAGTCAGAATCGATTTGTCGTTTGTTGTTATTTAATTCAAGTGAAATTTCATTTATATCTTTAAATAAACACACAACACTATTTTGCTGATAAATATTGCCTGAATGATGCTGAGTAATTTCTCTGACTCGTTGTCTAGGTAAGCTACGCTGAATTTGTGCTCTGATATGATTAAAAGCTGGTAAATCAAAAGCACGTTGCTGTTCATGATTACGTATTTCTAGAAGTCGTCTACCACTTTCAATCACGAGCATGCGCACAATGGCCAAGTGACCAGCTTGTACAGCTAAATGTAAACATGTATTCCCATATCTATCTTGCGCAGACAGAAGAGCAGGTTTGGTATCAATTAACCGGCGAACAACTTGATAACAGTTTTCCTGACACGCCCAATGCATTGCAGTCAAACCATTTTGATCGCGGGCGCTTGGATCAGCTCCGCTGTCCAATAATAAAATTGCAATATCATCACGATTATTGTTGTGATTGATTAATTTGAATGCATAGCGAAGTGCAATGTGTAGCATAGTTTCATGGCCATTGAACCAGCCACGCCCAGTTGTTTCTTCAAAGCTTATATTGATTCGTGGATGAACAAACTTTTCGATTAGTCCAGCTACCATGGCAAGATTTCCTTGATAAATAGCCCAGTGCATAATACTCCAGCCATCACCATCCCTATCTGTTAATACAAATTGTTGTTTCCTAAAACTAAGATCACCTATTATTGTGATGACGGCTACGTCGCCATTTTTCACTAATTCCCAAATAATTTTTATTAATCGTTCGGATACCACGATAACCTCCTAAAATAAATCTACTCACTCACAAGTAATTTTTGTGTTAATTAATTTTCCGTTATCACCAGTTAACACATGAATAGTTACTTGATTGGCAGTTTAGGTAAAATTGTGGCACCATGTTTACCGTAACCATGA
>CAYSGV010000014.1:0-18808 GCA_964430685.1 uncultured Gammaproteobacteria bacterium | reverse complement strand
AAGAAAATTGGGAAAAAGACACTGTGCAAATTTCAACTATCAATTCTCCCATTCTGTCGCTTACGATACGTGATTTCCTTCCTATATGTAATAAAAGAGCTATCCCTCAACAAGCTATTTCCACATTTTCAACAGTTGTCGATATTGAACGATTTATTACTGCAACGGAAAATAAAAATCGAAAAAAATATTTGCATATATACGAAATAGCAGCAAATGAAAGAAAAGATGTTTTAGCTGATTTAAATTTTATGGGAATAAATGATGGCAGTTTATTTCCAGGATTAGATGGCGCATGTAGAGCACTAAAAGAAGGAAACTTTAAATAGTATTGGTCCATTAATATCTTCGTTGAAAACATGCAAATGTCATATGCTAAAAATCTATTCACTACATGGGCAGTTATCATTTGGATTTTCTTATCTCCAGCCGAACTACATTATTTTGCTTTTATCATATGAGGCGGCATTTGTAAGGAAATGACAAAGTTCGAGATGAGTTTATGATTCGCTCTAATTACAAATATGTATGCATGCATTACTAGGTTCAATTAAGAAATAATTTACTACTCTACTAATTTAGAACCGATTCTAGCTCCTTCACCTTTAGTATGCTGATTCTCTTTCGAACATTTAAAAAATTATACTATACTAATGTTAGTAGGAGGTTAATATGAAAAAATTAATGGTCGTATTAGTTTTGACCCTATTTAATATAACTGTATACGCTAGTGTCTATGTGCATGGATACACACGTAGTAATGGAACTTATGTAGCACCATATTATAGAAGTAGTCCCAATAATAGCGTTTATGATAATTGGTCAACCAAAGGAAACATTAATCCTTATACTGGTCAGGAAGGCACAAAATATCCCTATAATAACACTTATTATGATCCGGTGAGCTACCCAGGATATTCAAATAGCGCGCAACAATATCCTTATACAACAACTAATACGTCAAATATTTACCCACAAAATAACAGCCAGTATAATCAAAGTTCTGATCCTCCATATAATACTGTTAATAATCCAATTATGACTCCACAAATCAATATTAGTTGCCCGTTGTACACATATCCATCGGTCGTAACACAAACGTATGGCAACGCTAACATTCTATATGGCGTGCAATGTTTACCTGTACGAAGCAACTAAATAGATCATGAGCATATTAAGAAAGGGGGTAAATTTCATCGCTTGATTTACAACTAATCTAATCCAGTGAAATCAAGAGAGAGCCCCAAATAGAAAATATTACTATAGCGATCAATGTCTTATGTATTAAATTTAATGGATACATATATCTTCCAATTGTATATTATACTTGCAATAATTTAGACGTCTTGTGAATCAAAACTCAGCGGCATATACAATTAATATTTGAGGTTGCCCTCATAATAAAACGATGTAATGGATGATATTAGGTAATCAAATGATTGCTACCATGACAATTTGAACTTGGACTGCAATATTTTTTCACTAAGCAAATGATAGGTTTTCGTACAGATTATGAAAAACTACTATTAGTAATAAATAAGCATATTTTTTCATATTTTAATACAGAAAATTTACACAGAAGGGCAAGACGTTACTTGCAAGGATTGTGTTTGTTGAGCACGTATTGCTATATTAACTGTACCGTTAAAATGCAAATAGAGATTTTCATTTGTAGCATAACTTGGAGACGTTATTTTATCTTTTTGTTGGCTGTTTTCTGTCAATGCAGGAGATTGAGGGGATAACGGCGTTTCATCAAGCTTTGCATCTGCATTAACTATATCTAAAAATTGATCAATGACTAGATATGGTTCAAATGATGGCAGCATGCTTAACATTTGTGTGAGCATTTGGAATGTATGGCTACACACAATTACTTTATTTTGCTTAATATAATTTTGCACATCGTTTTGCTTATATAGTTCATCTACTAAAAGCATGTGGATCTCATGTAATTCTTTCAAACGCGGATCTGTTTTTCGAATAATATTTTCTAAAAGATAAATTTCATTTTCAATTCTTATCAATCGATTCATGCTGCTCGCAAGCGCTAGTGATAACTTAGATGTACCTATTGAAGCAAGCATAGCATTTAATAAAGCTTTAGTATTACGCAAAAAAACAGTTTGGCGTGTAGGCATCAAATTATCCATTTGAAATATATCTTGTACTAAGCCCGCATCAATAGTGCTAAAGCTTTGTGCATTCTCGAGCATATTTTCTCGCGGAGTTAATCTCACTAAAGCGAGCATGAGCATTGCTACACGACTTGATGTAATATCCTTATCCTGCACCATTTTTGTTTGCTGATATAAATAATTACAAATCGGAATGAGCAGTGGAAACAACTTGGGAAATTCCCGGCAATTTGGCAACGCAATCTGCAGCGCTGGTAAAGGATAATTTTGACCAAATTTTTTAATGAACACTAAGTAATCATTAAAAATCGATTGCAATAGTTGCCGATATTTATTTTTTTGTTCGTAATTTGTTGCATACAATTTTAACTGTGCAGCTAATTCTTCAAAACTCGAACTATATTTCGCAACAATATCGATTACTTCTTCATCACTGAAACTTTCCGGCTGCTCATCAAATGACGCCAACA
This sequence comes from uncultured Gammaproteobacteria bacterium, assembly GCA_964430685.1. Taxonomy (GTDB): domain Bacteria; phylum Pseudomonadota; class Gammaproteobacteria; order CAYSGV01; family CAYSGV01; genus CAYSGV01. The sequence goes on along the minus strand of CAYSGV010000014.1, from coordinate 16,200 downwards.
TTCTTTGGCAGGTAGACCAAGTCTTTTGATAACTTTGCGTGAGGAATTTAAGCGCAATATTACAGGCAAGTGCTTCTTGTATAGCCAATATTTCTGCCTCTGCAATTAATAAATGATTAGGTAATGATAATTGTTGTAAGGTTCTATTCTCTCTCAGCGCTATTTGAAAATCTACCAAACATTGTCGGGTAAATAAATTATTAGACAAATTCAAATTAACTAAATTGCGATTGTCTTTTAGCATTGCCGCCAGGCAACGTGCACTCCTATTGTTCAGATAATTGTTTGCTAAGTTTAACTCTAATATGTGCGGATTACGTTGCAGCGCGGGCAAAATTTCTGCCAATTCATCGTCTGTTATGCGTAAACCACTTAAATCTATCTTTGTTAAACTGGGATTAAGCGCTAGAATTTTTCGCTTCAGTTCAGCTGGTATCATCTTTTAGCACCTTTAAATTGAATCACTATGCTTTCAAGATACCAATAAAAGCTTAACACAAGCTTAATTTGATTTGATTTTAGGGAAAAATTTTATTTTTTAGACTAAGGCTAGATTGACGCTTAGCCAAATGAACAAGACAATTCTTTAGTATTCGCACCATTGATGAGCGTGGCATCATTTAACGCAAAAACCAGTTGTCCTCTATATGCAGGGCGCTCCGATTTTAATTCGCTGCCCGGAATAAAATAAGTAATTTTTTCATTACCCCTAGAAGCAACGGCACCAAACATTTCACTATTGGCGTTGGCCAGTGGCACAACAGTCCAACCATTTAGATTTAATTCATTATTGTTTAAATGGATAGCTAAACTATGTGCATAACCTGCGGGCTGTTTAATATATGTATGGGTGAGTAAGACCGTGCCGTCCGTTGATTTACATTGAACCATTGCAGCAAAACCAGCAGAGATTCCCAAAGAGAATATTAGTGTTGCGAACACAAATTTGCGCATTAAATTTAATGGGTACATATGCCTTCCAATTGTTGTTTCAGCCCAGATCACTAATAAATAATATTGCCGCAATGTGCAGCAAATAACAATGGCACACACCATATTTATTATCTCGCGATGATAAATATCTAGCTTGCCCTGGTAAACTATGTTTAAATACGTCTGACCACTAGGGGTGCCGAAAGGCTGAGAGAGCAAATGCGAAACCCTTTGAACCTGAACAGGCCAATACCTGCGGAGGAAATGTGCGGTACAATTTTTTTGCACCCCTAGTATTTGTTTTAAACAAAAAATTTTAATTTGCGCGCTAATGCACAATATTAGGGAGTGTTTTTATGAAAATTGATTCTGCTTTACTGCAGCCGCTTTCTGGTTCCACAAAAATTTTTCAATCTAGCCAAACAGACCCAAGTATTCGTGTACCTTTTCGTGAAATTCAATTAAGCAATGGTCAAACGTTTGCTGTATATGATACCTCTGGACCATATACGGATCCCGTAACGCAAATTAATATTGGTAACGGCTTACCATCTATACGTGAACAATGGATTAATAATCGTGCTGATACAGATAACGTTGCGATGCAGCAAACCACATCTACCGAAATACAATCCTTTAATTCATGTTCATTTACAGCGATAAAAAATTCTTCCCGCCAAATCAGACGAGCTCGAGTCGGGGCAACAGTCACCCAATATCATTATGCAAAAAAAGGCATCATTACTCCAGAAATGGAATTTGTTGCGATACGCGAAAATCAAAAACAGGCTATACGTGCAAATGAATCAATACAAAAAACTACAAGCAATGATAATAATCGAACGAAACATTATGAAATAACCCCTGAATTCGTGCGTCAAGAAATCGCTTCCGGTCGCGCAATTATTCCTGCGAATATTAATCACCCCGAACTTGAACCAATGATCATTGGGCGACATTTTTTAGTTAAAATAAATGCGAATATTGGTAATTCTGCCGTCACTTCATCCATTGAAGAAGAAGTTGAAAAAATGATTTGGGCCGTTCGCTTAGGTGCCGATACAGTTATGGATCTTTCTACTGGAAAGGAAATTCACGCCACCCGCGAGCATATTTTGCGCAATTGTCCTGTACCCATTGGCACTGTACCGATTTATCAAGCATTAGAAAAAGTGGGCGGGCAAATTGCCGATTTAAATTGGCAAATTTTTTGTGAAACGCTTATTGAACAAGCTGAACAAGGCGTGGATTATTTTACCATCCATGCTGGCGTTTTACGTGATTACATACCACTGACGAAAGCAAGACGCACCGGCATTGTTTCACGTGGTGGCTCAATCATGGCGAAGTGGTGTTCGATACACAAACAAGAAAATTTTCTCTACACCCATTTTGAAGAAATTTGTGAAATCATGAAAAGTTATGACGTTAGTTTTTCTTTAGGCGATGGATTGCGTCCGGGTTCCATTGCGGATGCCAATGATGCAGCACAATTTTCTGAATTAAAAACATTGGGGGAATTAACTAAACTCGCTTGGCAACAAGAAGTACAAGTGATGATCGAAGGACCAGGACATGTCCCAATGCATTTAATAAAAGAAAATATGGATATGCAATTGCTGCATTGTCATGAAGCCCCCTTTTATACCTTAGGCCCACTGACTACAGATATCGCACCAGGTTATGATCACATTACCAGCGCCATTGGTGCAGCGATGATTGGCTGGTATGGTTGTGCTTTGCTCTGTTATGTCACGCCCAAAGAGCATTTAGGCTTACCGAATAAAGAAGATGTTAAACAAGGCATTCTCGCTTATAAAATTGCCGCACACGCTGCTGATCTTGCTAAAGGACATCCAGGCGCACAATTACGCGATGATGCATTATCGCAAGCTAGATTTGAGTTTCGTTGGAATGATCAATTTAATTTAGCGCTTGATCCTGATACCGCAAAAGCAATGCATGATGAAACTTTGCCTAAAGATGCTGCAAAAGAAGCCCATTTTTGTTCGATGTGTGGTCCCAAATTTTGTTCTATGTCCATTTCTCAAGAAATAGTTTAATGTTTTACTTGCAAATGCATTAACGTGGCTAGAAAATGGTAGCGTGTCTAACCAAGTGATGCGCTATTTATCCGGAATAACAATTTATGGAACAAGCACCCGCGCACAGCATTCGCTGGCAAACACTACTGTTTCCACGACATTGGCCCATGTGGTTCGGTATGGGGTTTTTGTGGCTGTGTGTTAAATTATTTCCTTATCCAATATTAATGCAGCTTGGTTCTTTATTAGGGCAATTAATGCGTTTATTGTTACCGAAACGCCGACGAATTGTTGCCATTAATCTTGCACTCAGTTTTCCTAATTATTCTGCAAATGAACGTGAACAATTAGCGCGCCGTACATTTAGCTCTGTGGGCATGGCCATTTTTGAAAATGCCATGGCTTGGTGGTTAAGCAATGAACAAGTTGATTCCTTATGCAAAATAGAAGGTTTAAATTATTTAACCGAAGCGATTAAAACTCAAAAACCCATTATTCTCTGTACCGGCCATTTCACTACGTTTGAATTTTGTGGTCGCGCATTAACTAACCATGTCGTTTTTAATGCGGTTTATCGATCACAAAAAAATGATGTTTATAACTTTTTGATGTATAAGCGACGTGCACATCGATTGCCACAAATTATTCCACGTGAAGATATTCGGGGCATTATGAATGCATTAAAAACAAACATACCTTTGTGGTTGGCGCCCGATCAAGATCATGGTCGTAAACGTTCGGTATTCGTACCATTTTTTGGTGTTGCGGCTGCGTCGTTATCGAGTGTGGCACGCTTAGCAAAATTAACTGGCGCGCTTGTTGTTCCCTATTACTCTTATCGTTTGCCGCAGAACAATGGCTATCAGGTTAAAATTTTACCACCGCTTGATCATTTTCCCACGGATGATGTGGTGACTGATACAGCACGAATCAATCAAATTATTGAAGCAGGCGTGTTGCAGGCACCGGAACAATATCTTTGGTTACATCGCCGCTTTAAAACGCGACCCATTGGTGAACAGAAATTTTATTAGTACGGAGTTCGTGTGGACTTAGGAGCGTAAACTTCTAAATCCACACGACTGTTGAATGATCTCGATTGCTAATGATGTTATTAGCTACTTGTTAAGCTCTTACCACCCGCAGCAGCAGCTTGCTGTTGCTGATTCAAGGCTAATAAACCAACACTTTGTGTACCGGCTAATTGAATTGCCGCAAGTGTTGCCATGATACGTTCTTGCTGTAATTGCATTTCATATTGTTGATAACGCATTTCAGCAAGCACAAATAAAGTTTCACGTTGGACGGTAGCAGGTGAAGCTGCTGCCATCGTAGCGTACCAGATAGGTGAACTCACACGACGCTGGGCCATATATTTTTCTAACTGTGCTAAACTTTGAACTTGTGTCTGTCCATCACTAGCAACCAAGCCCAGATTCGCAATTTGCTGCTGTGGATAACGACGTGCAGCAATCTGATTCAGTGTGCTCATACCAACAGATAAATTAGATGCATAATTAGCCATCATCGCTAAATAGACCAACCCAGGAGTTGAATTTTTACTCACATAATTTTGCATTTGTGCAGGTGTTGCACCATTGATAAAACCTAAGCCGAGACCAACTAAGCTGTTAATAAACGTTGTGGCTATAGGCTGCTGATTAGTAGTCAGCGTGTCATTGGGTGCAGCTAAGATCGTATCAATACTGTAGTTGTTTACAAAATTAACAAATGGATCGCCCGGTTGCGCCGGATTTGGAAAATTAGTATTACTATCTGCAGATTGCGGGAAAACAGATTGCATCGGAGTAGCCAAGGCGGTAACTGCCGCTGCAGCTTCATTCTGTGTCAAGATGGTAGGAAATGCGGCGCCTTGTGAGGTAGCCATCGCGCTTTGCCAAGCGACATTCACAACATTGTTTTGTGTGGTTTGATCAATATTGATTAAGCCTTGGAATGTATTCATTGCTTCGCCGACCATATAATAGAATTGCTGTGCAACATTGGTATCGGGACTGGCTTGAAACATCGAAGTGGCATCGGCAGAAGTTTGGGTAGAGTTTAAGCCCAATTCATATTGCGCAAAACTAACGATTTGTTGGCTTATATTATTAATGGCATTGACTACATTATTAAGTCCGCCTACAACATCTGATATTGAGGCATCTGCATGAGCGGTATTTAAATAGCATCCCAAAATAAGACTACACATACCTTGCAATAGTCTTGGGTGTTTCGTCTTCGTCCCTGTAAATAAATTCATTGTATCCCTACTCCTTTATTAATCTGCAATCACTAAGCGCTTCACTAGTGGTTACCAATTGATGCCATAACCAGTATTTGCATTCGTACCGCTACCAAATGGGTTTACCGTATTTATGCTTGGTTGAAATTGGAATCCCATTACATTCACTGTATTTCCAGAATTGACTGATGTATTCACAGCATTTGAATTGATCGTTACTGGATTAGAATTGAATGTAAAATAAGAATTTTGCGAAAATGAACCATTATTTAAATTATTAGGTAAACTCAGATTCGTAAATAAGCCGAAATATTTATTTTGTGCATCAGTTGCCGCATTATTATAAGCCACGGCACAAGAGTAAGTGTTCGTACATTGCTGCTGTCCAAACTGTGCAAACGCAATCGTAGGACTGAGCGTACATGCAATAATCCCTACGTAGGCTAACCATTGCAGCTTCATTGATTTTGGTAACAACCCTGTTACAGCATTCACATTTCTACTATCCATATCTTTTACCCTTCTTCCCCCTCCAGTGCCTTTAACACCAAAGCAATTCGATCTGGCGCAAACACACGCGTTAATAATCGCAAACGTTCAAAGACGATATTGCGTCGTAGAAACAGCCCTGGTGGATCGTCTGGATCCTTGCTGTTTTTCTCGGCATATATCAATAACTTTGAAGCCGAACCTGGATTCGCTGTATCCATACACTGTAACAAACGCAGTGCACGTGACATACGAATATTAGCACAAAGCAAAATAAAGTTATCTTCTTCTTTGAGATCCTGTTTGCCAATATGGTCTAGTTGTTCTCCAAATACGTTTAGTGCCTCCTCTAAAGTCGGATTGCCATCCAACGTCCAGGTTTCAACACTTTCCATAAATGATATCACTCGATAAATCGTGCGATCGTTATAGTCCTTCCAAAAACGATGCGAAGCCTGCGCACTCAAATCGGGCATCTTTTTACCTTATTTCATTAGCTTTCAGAAAAATTTAGTTTATAATACCTCTGTTTTTACTATAGTCAGGTCACATGCTTGGATCAAGCAAAATAATAAAATAATCCCATGTTTTGCGACTAACTTCTTACTTGTATCGATCACAGGGCGGTGAACATGAAAAAACCAGGTGTAATCAAAAGGACAGTTAAAAGTGTTGCTGATGTACCCACACTTTTAGATACCGAATTTCTCACGGCATCTTGGTACAGTATACGAAACATGATTGGTAAATTATTCACTCCCAAAAGTGGGGGTTACCAAGAATCGTTTGAAGAAGCGCTTGTGCGACTGCAACTTACTGAAGAAGACCTTAAACATCGCATCCGAGAATTTGGCCGCTTAGCCTTTATTTTCGTATCGATGGCCATTTTATCCTTTATCTACACCATCTACCTATGTGCAACAGAGGGTGGCTGGGGTGTTATCTTGGGTTTTGTCATCACTCTTTTTCTCTTAACCAGAGCATTCTATTTTCACTTCTGGCTTTTCCAAATCAAAAATCGAAAATTAGGATGCACAATAAAAGAATGGCTAAATTCAACTGTAACAGGTGTGAGTTAATGCGCTTTAATCGATTATTCGCTCTTTTTCCGCTATTTTTTACCGGCTTGGCTCTTGCGCAAGGAGGCGGTGGGGGAACCCAAGGTATAGGCACCATTTTTTCACCACAAGCTGTTACATCCGGATCAGATCTTTCTTTACAGGCACTCAGTTTTATTTTTGGCCCAGTGGGAAGTTTAGCATTACCCGCGAGCAATGGCTCACCCATATTGGGATCGATGTTTAGTATTTTCAATTCTGTTGTCTTGGCAATGGGCGGTATTGTGCTTATCTATACCTTGATTGTAGCCACCATTCTTACCGCACATGAAGGCCAAGTCATGGGGCAAAAATGGTCTTCCATCTGGATCCCCATTCGCTCTGCTTTAGGTGTTGCGCTCCTTTTACCCACCAATACAGGTTATTCCGTTATTCAGATTTTTATCATGTGGGTAGTCATGCAAGGGGTGGGTGGGGCAGATACTTTATGGAATAATATCAATAGCTTCCAAGCAAACAGCAATAGTGTTGTCACCACTGCAACACCGCCTTCACTTAGTACTGTTGAAAGCTCGATGGAAAATATTTTGCAAATTGTTGGCTGCATGCAAGCCATCAATACTGCTGCATTTCCATCAAAAATCATTCAAGTCAACGACCAATATGGCACGCCGCCGAGCAATCTTGGCAGTTATACAGGAGGTCCTGGCGGACCAGCAAATGAAATCGATGTCGGTGGTGATGGGTCATCAATCTCACAATCTTATTGTGGCACCATTACTTGGGCACCGGTTGAAGGCACACCACAACAACAAGCGGTAATTAATAACGCCTATCACCAAGCGGTAATCAATATGATTATTTCCGCGCAAGGATCAGCAAATACGCTCATTGCCAATCAAATTGCTGGTGGCGTCGTCAACAATAATGGCAGCTATGTCAATGGTTCGGTGGGTCTCTCCTCGATGATTGCTATTGTTTCTCCTTCACAGGCATATGTGAATGCGCTATCCAATTTAAGCATTACCCAATCACCATCTCCCTGTGTCGCCAATCCAGGCAGTTCCAGTTGCACCTCAAGTACGTCAGGCTGGGTCCTAGCTGGTGCTTATTGGCTTAATCTAGCAAATGCCAGTGGCAATGCAGGTAATTCAACCAATGTCAGTGCCCCCGCTGCTATTTACAATACAGGTAACTATTCCGCTGCCGGTTTTGGCCAATCCACTGCCAAAGCTTATGGGGATTATATCAATAGCTTTGCCAATGGCACCTCAGGCAACCTCAGTAATAGCGGCGGTGGTTCGCAAGGCATGAATTTAAACTGCAGCACCACCAGCATGATGGGCCCCCTAGCAGGTGTGGGTTTCGCTTTAGCCGGTCTAGGCGGTGCAATGGCAGGTTTGGTTTTTTCAGCTATCTTTTGTGCCTCGGTGAACAGTATATTTTCTTCATTCACCTCGATTTCTAATTACGCATCGCCCAATTCTTTCATGAACCTTTCCCAAAATCCCATTTCACAACTTCAAAATCTAGGCCAAAACATTTTAACTGCTGTAGAAATGATCTGGTTGGTCGGAAGTCTGCTCGTTTTAGCTTTAGGCATAATCATGTCGATTATGTCTTGCATTACCGGCGTCGGTTATGGCTTGATTTCCTTTTTCGTTTGGCTCATTCCCTTGTTGATGTCACTGCTCTTAGCACTTTTTGTTAGTGGCGCAATGATGGCTTATTACATCCCATTGTTGCCTTTTATTTATTTCTCATTTGGTGTCTTAGGTTGGCTGATGTCGGTCATCGAAGCCATTGTAGCGGGGCCACTTGTTGCTTTGGGCATATTACATCCGGAAGGACATGAAGTATGGGGTGAAGCACGACCAGCCATTTTATTACTGGCTAATGTATTACTACGGCCATCCCTTTTACTCTTTGGACTTATTACCGCCATTTCTCTCTCTTTTGCCGGTTCTGATTTAATTAATATTGGTTACAACATTATCCTCAACGACATTAATGCTGGCGGACTTTTACAAATTACTTCTTCGATTTCCATTATTATCATCTACTGCGCTTTACAGTCGGTTATGCTCACTCACATTTTTAAACTTATTTTACACGTGCCTAATCGCACCATGCGGTGGATTGGCGGCGGCCATGAAGGTTATGGTGAAGAACAAGCTGCAGGCGAAATGAAAGGCTCTGTTGAAAGTGGCATGCAAGGTATGGGTCAGGTTGGTGCACAAGTGGCAGGTGGTTCGGGCAAGGCAGGTACTGATATTGGTGAAGGTTTAAAAGAAAAACCAGGCGGTGGTTCAGCTACAGCAGGCAAAGCTGGCGGTGGCGCTGGCGGCGGTGGTGCCGCTGCTGGATAAATCAAACCGTATTGATGTGCTGGGTACTAATTATAGGATTAACTTAGGGCTAAGCTAATGCGTATAGAACGAATTCTCGCTTTTTTATCTTTATTATTTTTTACTGGATTAGCCTTTGCACAAGGAGCCAATAACCTAAATTTCGCTGCACTTTTTGCTCCGTCACAAATTACGGGTGGCTCAGATCTTTCTTTACAGGCACTCAGTTTTATTTTTGGTTCAGTCGGAACTTTAGCATTACCGGCCAGCAATGGTTCGCCCATATTGGGATCGATGTTTAGCATTTTCAATTCTGTAGTCTTAGCAATGGGCGGCAGCGTTGTTATTTATATCTTGTTCGTTGGTACATTACATACCGCGCACGAAGGACAAGTTCTGGGACAAAAATGGGGATCGCTTTGGGTTCCTGTGCGTTCCTTTTTAGGGGTGTCATTACTGTTACCAACCACCAGCGGCTATTCCATAGTTCAAATTGGTATCATGTGGGTGGTCATGCAAGGCGTCGGCGCTGCAGATTATTTATGGAATGCTATCACTAATGTTCAATCGAACACGGGCAGCGCTGCAACTTATACCCCATCACAACCCTCATTGGCTTCCGTTGAAAGCTCCATGGAAAACATCATACAAATTGTCGGTTGTATGCAAGCCATTAATCAGGCTGCATTTCCAGGGACAATTATTCAGCTGAATGATCAGTACGGCAGCCCCGGCTCCATGGGTAGTTATACACCTGGCCCGAATGGTCAAGCCAATGAAATTGATGTCGGTGGTAGCGGATCGACTGTTTCGGGTTCTTATTGTGGCTCTATTACTTGGACCCCGATTAAAGGCCAAGAGCCTGCATTTCACCAAGCGGTTTTAAACCTAATCTATTCTGCCGTACAGTCGACAAACATCCTTATTCAAAATCAAAAAGCGGGTGGTGTGGTCAACAGTGCTGGTAGTTATGTCAATGGCGCATTAGGTCTTTCTTCGATGATCGCTGTTGTTGCGCCATCTCAGCAATACATGTCTAGTTTACAGTTTGGCAGCGTACCACAAGCACAATCGCCTTGCCAAACACAAGGATCAGGTAGTAGCGCTTGCACACAATCTCAAACTGGCTGGGTTTTAGCGGGTGCTTATTGGCTTAATTTAGCGAATGCCAGTGGCAGTGCTGGCAATGTAGCCAATGTCACCGCGCCCACAGCTGTTCCTAATTCAGTTAATTATGATGCGGCCGGTTTTGGTCAATCGACTGCCAAAGCTTATGGTAACTACATTAATAGTTTTGCTAATGGCACCGCTGGAAACCTCGTCAATAATGGCGGCGGCACACAAGGCTTAAACTTGAATTGTAGTGCAACCAGTATGATGGGCCCGTTAGCAGGTGTAGGCTTTGCTTTAGCTGGTCTTGGCGGTGCGATGGCGGCTTTGGTTTTTTCCGAGATATTTTGCGCTTCGGTAAACAGTATTTTTTCTTCTTTCACCTCAATATCGAATACATCAAATCCAAACTCATTCATGAGCCTCTCGCAGAATCCCATCCAGCAGTTGCAAAACCTCGGTCAAAATATTTTAACTGCTGTGGAAATGATTTGGTTAGTTGGCAGTATGCTCGTTTTGGCTTTAGGCATTGTCATGTCGATTTTGTCTTGCATAACCGGTGTGGGTTATGGCTTGATTTCCTTTTTCGTTTGGCTCATTCCCTTGTTGATGTCACTGCTCTTAGCACTTTTTGTTAGTGGCGCAATGATGGCTTATTACATTCCGCTATTACCATTTATTTATTTCTCTTTTGGTGTTCTAGGTTGGCTGATGTCGGTAATTGAAGCGATGGTGGCCGGACCACTTGTTGCTTTGGGTATTTTGCATCCCGATGGGCATGAAGTAATGGGTGAAGCAAAACCCGCGGTTTTATTGCTGGCGAATGTATTTTTACGACCCTCTTTGTTGCTCTTTGGGCTCGTTACCGCTATTTCACTTTCTTATGCTGGTTCTGATTTAGTCAATATTGGCTACAACATCGTTCTAAATTCGATTAATGCGGGTGGTATATTACAAATCACCTCTTCAATAGCCATTATTCTCATTTATTGCTCCTTACAAACAGTCATGCTTACGCATATTTTCAAACTTATTTTACACGTTCCCAATCGAGCGATGCGATGGATTGGCGGCGGCCATGAAGGTTATGGTGAAGAACAAGCAGTGGGTGAATTAAAAGCCGGCGTCGAAGCGGGTATGCAAGGGCTGGGTCAAGTGGGTGCACAAGTGGCAGGTGGTGCTGGTAAGGCAGGTACTGATATCGGCAAGGGATTAATGGAAAAGAAAGCAGGGCAGGGATCAGCTACGGGTGAGAAAGCTCCAGCACCCGAAAGTCCAGCTTTCCGAGAAGCTGCAAATGAACTTGGAGCAATGGATAATCCATTTGATGCCCCAGGTTTTGATAGCGGTAGCACACCTGGCGGTAAGCCCCCTGGTGGTAAACCTCCTACTGGCGGGGCCCCCCCGGTATAACTTAGTAGTGGCAGAAATGGCACACGGTAATGAATAACTATTGGCTAATTTGAAATTAGCGGCTAATCCTCACCGCGTAGTTTAAAAAAATTTACTGTGCTTTGCTTATTCAATAAAATAGCCTCTTTGTAAAAAACACAAAGAGGCAAATCATGCAAAATTCCCCCGCCATCGTTAATGTCGCCGTAACCGGTGCTGCTGGACAAATCGGTTATGCAATTTTATTTCGTATCGCATCGGGACAAATGTTTGGTCCCAATACTAAAGTGAATTTGCGTTTACTTGAACTCCCTGTCGCTTTATCAGCACTCGAAGGCGTGGTGATGGAATTACAAGATTGTGCCTTTCCTTTACTCAATCAAGTGATTGCAACCAGTGATTTAAAAGAAGCAATGCATGGTATTAATTGGGCGGTACTGGTCGGTTCAGCACCACGCAAACAAGGTATGGAGCGTGCTGATTTGTTACAAATTAATGGACGCATTTTTGCCGAACAAGGGCGTGCAATTAATGATCATGCAGCAGATGATGTGCGCGTGTTTGTAGTCGGCAATCCTTGTAATACCAATTGCTTAATTGCCATGCATGCAGCTCCTGATATCCCACGCGATCGTTTTTTTGCCATGACCAAATTAGATGAAAATCGCGCGCGTTTTCAATTAGCCAATAAAGCACAGGTTGCCATTAGTGATGTTAAAAAAGTGGCCATATGGGGCAATCATTCTGCTACACAATATCCTGATTTTTATAATGCTACCATTACTGGCAAAAAAGCAACTGATGTCATTAGTGATCACCAATGGTTGCAAAATGAGTTTATTACAACCGTTCAGCAACGTGGCGCTGCCATCATTAAAGCACGCGGGTTTTCCTCAGCAGCTTCTGCTGCAAATGCAGCCATCGATACCGTTTATCAATTAACGCATCCAACTGCAGCCGATGATTGTTTTTCTGTAGCAAAATGTTCTCAAGGTGAATATGACGTACCGGAAGGTTTAATTTTTTCTTTTCCTTCTCAAGTGACACAAAATCAATTACACGTTATCGATAACTTTGCAATTAATGATTTTGCGAAACAAAAAATTCAGATCACGACGCGAGAATTACTTGATGAGTATGAAGTTGTGAAACAATTGGGTTTAATTAAAGAAAACTAAAAAATTCGGAAATGAGCTGCCCCCTTTTTTCAGGGGGCAAAAAAATTATTCCATTTTGGGTAAGCGTTTAAGATCAGGATTTTTACTATACGCTTCTAATATTTCTAGAATGAGTTCTTCGACTACACTTTTCTCAACCGTATCCGTAATTTGTCCGCGTTCTTCACGAATGCGCAACAATCGCTTTTCAATTAATTTAGTGCAGGATCCGCCCGGGAAAAGCGTGGCAAGTAATCGACGACCTTCTTTAGGTCCCAATTGACGATAAAGTGTATTTCTAACTTTAACGTCTTCAGCAGTCGTACTAAATGCCCAAAGTTCAATAGGGCCCAATGTTGATGTTAACAATTGCATGTTAATACCATTTTTCGTAGCGTATTGTACTAAGAAGGTGGCACCACCTTCACGTGGTCCGTGTACGCGTGTACGCAGTGCAATTTGTGCAGTTTCAGTTAAGCCAAATATCTCTGCCGTACGTCGAACGGATTGCGCCGGGCCTGCGTCCATAATATAAATGGCTGTAGCAAATTCAATCATGACGTTACTAAAGTCATCCACACTTTGCGAAATAAGTGCAACTTGCACTTTCCACTTACGTCCTTCACGCATATCTACAATTACTTGGTCACGCACCGCTTGTGCTTTTGAGGTACGGTGGAATTCATCATAAACCAATCGCTTATGATCTTCGCGAATTTCACTAATGCGTGCGCGATGATGATTGCGATATTGTTCCGGCACGAAAATTAAGCTCTCTTCAGTAAAATAATAGTTTCGTGCTAAAACATAACGTGCCAACATATACATAACAGCAGTTTGACGATCAGCCGCTTCACCACCACTCTTTGCTACTTCGTCTAAATCGAGCGAAACAATTCTCGCATCACCTAAATCAAATTTAGTGACGCGCGAAAGAATAGGATATTCTCTGACGGCTGCAGAAATCATTCGCGAAAACGAACTGATCAATGGCTCGCCCGTGGGAGTAGTAATTTTGCCGTATAAATCAACAAATGCAGGATTGCGCACCATTGATGCTGCATCCGCAATGAGTGGCATCGCATAGCGTTGCGCAAGCATCGCTTCATAAGAAAATCCTGCTAAAAATAAAGCATCGGTGACTTCCCACCAGGTTGTTTCTGGATCACGCACAAAACCGATTTCTTCCAAGATATTATCGATCAGTGGTTCAATGTCTGGTGTATAACGGGTCGGATTTCCATCATCAGCTGTATTTTTATAAAGTTCATCAACGGTCATTCCCGCAAGATCAGCAATACCGTCATATGGTCGCTCCGAACCCAACGGCGTTGTTAATAACGTTAAGAAATTCACTAAAAAGCTGCGTTCCAACGGTGTTGGATAACGACAACCGAGCTGTGTATCAAATGGATTAATGGAGTACATCGGCGTCATCTGCAAGCGATGGTAAGCTACCAACACTCGGCTTTCTTCTGGTAATGCTTCTTTTAACAAAGAAACCAAACCACTACTGGATGGACCAATATCAATAACTGCAATTCTGGGTAAACGAGGTACACCACCTGATAAGCATAAAGCTAAATTAATTGCATTAGATAAAACAGATTTACCCGATCCTGGACGTGCATAAAGCAAATCGATCCAGGTGGTTTGTTGCGCTGAACCTGGTTGAAACGGCCATGGTTTACCATCAGGTGAACGGAATAGTAGCGCCCCAAATCGCCAAGGTGATGCTGGCCTGGTAATCGGCAACATATAAATTACATTCGAAAGCGGTACGATAGAAGCTGTTGCAACATTCGTGCTGCTGCAAGCTAATGCACTTGAAATAACGCCTTCTAAAGGATCTCCACAAACTTCACCTACATCGTTTGATCCCCAACCTTGAATTGCTTTAGCCAACTGTGCCGCACGAACTCGTAACAAACGCAAATTATCAGCTGGTGCCCATGTGCAAGCCGCAACACGCAATTTAACGATTGAATCGTCAGTATTCACATCGATGTAATTAATTAAATCGGCAGCATTACTTAGTAAACGGTTTTGTGCCGAACTAAAACTTAAAATTTTTGCCAGAATTGCTTTAAATCGCAACATACCCTTGCCGCCACTCTCAATCAAATAGGATATGCGCCAAGGTATTTGTGCAGTCAACGCTTTGTTAAATAAATTCGAAAACGGCCAAATTTCTTTTGGAAATAAATCAATAAATATACTTGAATAAAGACGATCGCCAATTCGCACGGTGCGCAAATCTAGTGCTTCCGCATCACGAGGAAAAATTTGTTGGTATAATGGCGGCCAAAGGACATTGGATACATCCGACGGTTTTTGATAAGCCTTTCTAGCACGTGGCGTAACTTTATCACCTGGCAAACTTGCTTCCCATTTTTGATCAGTAAATTCCGGATCAATGGAATCACGCATTGCATGTATGGCTTGATGTATATCGAGTACTTCTGTGTATACATTTGCTGAATTTAATTCATCTAAAGTTGAGCGCACAAATGTGCCATGGTTATCTCTTAATTCTACAAGACCGGCAATCAGATTTTGTGTATGTTTAAATGCTGGGACTTTTGCATCAGTAAAAGCCTTTCGTTTTTCCTTCAGTGCACGTTTTAATTGATCTTTACTCAACAATGTGGGATGTGTCCATAACACAACATAGACCCGTTCTTGCGCACAATAGCGACTTAAGAAATTAACGCGCTCTTCAAATAAATCATCCAAGTCTAAATGTAGTCGTTTTGCTGTTTCACGCGAAGGTGCAAAATTTTCAGCAATATCGTTGCGAATAAGTTCTGGATCATAGCTAAAATACATTTGAATAACGTGTCCAGGCTGCTTCATCACTGCTTGTAAGTTTGCAGAAACAACTTCCTGTAATCGTTCAAATTCGACAGCTCCCATTAACGCTGTCACGCCCTCAACTTTCAATATGGAAACCAATGAACCATCACGTGCGACCAATGTCGTAGGACCTTCAGCGGATTCGATTTCCACATACGATTCAGTTGTTTGTTTCAATGCTGTGCTTAACCACATTAACAATGAATCAACACTTTCCAATATCGGATCAATAAAGCTCATGAAACGTCCCTATTTTCTTACCTAGGTAGGTTTAACTATTCCCGCTCAGATAATTCTGCTAAAGCAGCTTGCGCCCATCTTTCAATTTGCGTTTTAAAACTTGCACGCGAAGGCAACAAACGCAAATTCTTGAGCAGCTCGCTTGGTACTTTACGATTTTCTGCCTGATATTCAACTAATAATATCCCTAAATTTGCGGGTGTACTCATTCCTTCACCAAAAATTTCTTCCGTTTGTTGTGCACGCATACGTACTGCGCGATAAACCGTTTGCGCTGTTTCCCGGTAAGCAGTCCCATTGGCAATCGCACAAAACAGTACATGGCAT
>CAYSGV010000013.1:0-19417 GCA_964430685.1 uncultured Gammaproteobacteria bacterium | reverse complement strand
TTCAATAAATTCTTCGGCAAATTTTTTCTTATTTTTATAGCGATATAATTTACCCTCAGATAAATTTTCAATAAAATATTCAATGATATGTGCCATGTTTAATACATACGCATAACGCAATAATGCCTGCTCTGGCTTTTTCAGTTGTTTTTTAGCAAACTCATAGGCGTAATGTGTATGCTTAATACGGGTAGTAAGCATCAGACAGCGCAGAATTCCCAAATGGTTACCCAATTCACCATAAGTACGATCAGCTTCGCGTGTCAGTTCTACTGCAGCATCGTGATATTTTGTTTCCTTGGTTTCTAGGTAGGCTCTATAGTTCGCTTGCGCTCTTGAATAGACGTCATCAGCACATGGAAGTATTCCAGGGGTGAGCCAATTCGTAAAAGCATCATCAAATGCTTCTTGGCTAATACGTGCAACCATCACTGATGCATCATTACCTACATTGGTAAGTGTCATTTTGGTTTGAGCAGCTTCCTCTGATCTTTGTTTTTCTGTACACGCAGCCACTCTATTTAATAACCATTTAGCATGTAATTGGGTATTGGCATTTGGATCCAAATTACAAAGCTCATGTTCAATTATTCCTTGTAGTAGCCTGTGTTCTGTATGCGGAAAACCTTTATCCGGAACTTCAGTTTTTTGACAAAGATTATGAAATGCGCCTTTGGTCATACAAATAAGTAAACTACCCTCAGGAATATTTGTATCATATGATTGTATGTAGTCATGAAAAATTTTATCTACCGTACATGTTTTTCCTTCTTGGCTTTGTGCACAAATGAGGGGGACTACTTTTTTATTTTTAGGGTCCCAATAGGCCATCACAACATCACCAATGGCGACACCATAAAATCGGAATGTTCCATCTGCGTTACGCATGATTTCCGCGCATGCAACAGTGGCCTTGAATGTATGTGGTAACATTTGTTCCAGTAGATGTCTTACCGTTGGCTGCAAAAGAACTCCAGGTCGATTAATAAAGTAATTTATTCTTTCTAAAAATCGCTTTATTTGTTCGTCGACTGCTGCCGGCGAGGGAGAATAGTTATCAGCACTTGTTGGATAAATACAGCCGATGCCAATGACCATACTTTTTACTTTGCCTGCATCAACATTATATCCGACTGAGATAGTGTCTTTCTGAGGTCCTTTGACTTTAGTAGACATGTCACCATTTACAGCAGAAATAGTTGAACCAACAAACGCGGAAAGGTGTGGGATGGGGAATGCAATAGGAACAAAACGACCGTGGTCATCACTATTAATTTGTGCTTTAGCGCTTGCATCAAATGCGAGTGGTACTTGATGAACCAATTTTAAAAACACGGTACGCATTGTATATACCTTTAGTAACCAAAGCTATCTCAAACTGAGCTCAACTGAAGGAGCCCGAATAAATTAACATTATTTTTACTGACTATTAAACCTTTTTAATGCCATGATATGCGTAACTAAAGTCTGGCACCAGCAAAACCGTTTTGCAAGAGAAATAAAATAATCTTAATTCATGCGAAAGAGAAGCACAATTACCATAACGCTTTGAATTTAAATAATTTTTTTAATCTTGTGGTTGTAGAGGTGTTATCTTGATTTACTTAAGTATGCAGCCTGACGTTGTGTAAGGGATTTGCCATGGGTAGTTGTTGGCTTGAATTTGTAACATAGGCTGCGTACTGATATAAATATGTCAAGAATCTGTCTTTTTTACAGACTGTTCATAAAACTGTATCACTCTTGTTACATCACGGCTACGAAAGAATACTCTCTTACAAAACTTATAAAACACTCTCTATTTTAAAAGGGGCAAACGTTAAGATAGGCGGCTGAATTAAGCCCAACGAGATTGCTTTAAAGATCGCTAGTGGGCTTATGACTACGTAGCGATTTCATTTTTCCATGCAATTTTTTTTGCGTTAGCCGCTTTTGTTTAGCAGCGCGTGTTGGCTTTGTTTTTTTACGTAGTTTTGGTGGTGTGATGACTCTTTTAATTAATTCAATTAAACGATCTATTGCATCTTGTTTGTTTTGTTCTTGCGTGCGATAGCGAGAAGCTTTGATGATTAAATCACCGGTACTTGTTATTTTATTGCTTAGTAAAGATAACAAACGTTCACGCGTTTCTTCAGGTAAATGTGACTGTTGTATATTAAAACGTAACTGAGCTGCTGTGGCGAGTTTATTGACGTTTTGTCCACCAGGGCCCGGTGCACGTACAAAAGTGAATTTAAGTTCAGATTCATGTATTGAGACAGTGGGTGTGATTTTGATCATATAGATAAACCGCTGCGGCGCGAAAGAAATTGATTCAAATAATTAGCAAATGCTTGTATTTCTTTCTTACTGAGTGTTGCAGGGCCACCGCTAATGATGCCACTAGTTCTGAGCTCTTGATTTAAATTACGCAAAGATAATTTTTGTTTGATATTATTTTCAGTATACAATTCGCCCCTAGGGTTTAATGCATTGACGCCTTTGCTAACCACAGCATCGGCAAGCGGAATATCTGCAGTAATGACTAAATCACCTTTTTTGCATTGCTCGATAATATGTTTATCAGCAACGTCAAGCCCCGATGCAACTTGCATACGTTTAATATAAATAGATTGGGGCGCAAGCAAAGGGCTATTCGATACTAAAATAATTTCCGTTTTCGTACGGATTGCTGCACGAAATAATATTTCTTTAATCATTTTTGGACAGGCATCTGCATCAACCCAAATACGCATCATATTTTCCAGTTTAAAGCTTATTCATTGCAACGACACGAAACGTGTACCATCTATGCATGGTGCAGTATAATAGATTAGCACATCAAGATGCTATTCTATAATCGTTCTATGATGAGAGAATGGATCTGGCAGAATTTTATAGTTTAGCTAAGCTGACAGGTAGTCATAATTTGGATTAGTTCACAGAAGGAGCAGCAATCACATGGAAGCACTTTATACAGGATCGGCGCACGCAATCGGCGGGCGGAATGGCCACGTCGAATCATCGGATGGATTATTGAAGTTCGATTTATCTATACCAAAAAGTATGGGGGGACCTGGCAAAGCGGGAACAACCAATCCAGAGCAACTTTTTGCTTGTGGTTATAGTGCCTGTTTTGGTAGTGCAATTGATTTTGTTGCCAAGCAGCAGCAAAAAGCATTGAAAGAAATTCACGTGATTGCAGCGGTCGGCATTGGTAAAACTGCTGAAGACGGATTTCGTTTAATGGTCGAATTAAAAGTATATTTACCTGAAATCAGTCATGATGAAGCGGAACAAATTGTGCAAGCAGCCCATCAAGTGTGCCCTTATTCACATGCCACGCGTGGCAATGTTGCAGTTAAATTAACAGTATTAGATAAATTATAATACTTATGTAATGATTGCTGTAATAAGATTAAATAGGTAATTACAGTTCAGTGGACGCTCCCTTACGGTCTCGGTTTAACAGTGTTTGCATTGAACATTTCTGAACCGAGACCGTAAGGGGGGGCACTGAGCATGCATAGTGCTGCACGCAATGTAAATCCACTAAACCTAATCTTTAAAGCCATATAGAATACCATTGAATTTCCCTTAATATTTGATACAATTTCACAATGTTTGCTTATTAGTTGAGCAGTAAGCTAATAAGTCATTTTTCCCGCTTAAAGATCCTGTCATTGGAAGACGTATTTAACAGTACAATATTTTGTACACCTATAACGATTAATAGAGAATGAAATACGATGAATACTAAAATGTTACTCGCAAAATTAAAATGCTCTGCTCTACTCGAAGTCATTGAAACAGGAACGCAAGTTACGTTACGTTTTAAAAGAACGAAACGCGGCGACTTAGAAGCTGAAGTTTGCGCAAAGTTATTAAAAAAATTAGGCGCAGATTACGAACGCTTAACGCCGCAAGCAATGCAAATTACGATTACTGCATTACCGCCTGAACTCAACACGCTTATTTCCGTTGATGATTATTTGAATCAACTCGAACCGACGAAACAAAAATTAATTCAAAAATATAAACGTCCACCTTTGAATCATCGGCATGTAGAAGTAGGCACTGAATTACTGCGGGCAGTTCATCTCAGCGCGCATGGTCTTAATTATGCTACCGGTATTATGACTTATCGTAAATTGTGGGCTGCGCATCCATTTGCACAACAAGCTAATGCTGATCTAATACTAATTAAAAAGAATTTCGTGCGCACCCTTTGCCAATTACCTTTTGTGTTAAAACACACATCGGAGCAAGGCGAAAGTATTGTTCGAGACCGAATGATTGCTACACCAAATTATTTAAAAGAACAGGGCAAGTTATCAACCGGCTTGAGTTTTTTGGATGCAGATGGCTACCAAGAACCTTTTGTCTATGCTGCGCTTTACCCACAAGCTTGTGGCTATGTACCCATGATTACTGCTGGCGCTGATCGGTCGCAGTTTTATTATGATTATGATGGCGTGTCGGCACATAAACCTGTAACGGTTCGTACAACTGATCACTATAAATATAACATCAATGGTGTATATTCACCGGTGCAGATCGGTAATGTCTTGCGACGTGTTTGCTTTGTAAATGGCGGTCGTTTTGGTCAAGGAGCCAAGATCTATGAATATCAATCGCTGGTTAACCCAGCCAAAAAGATAACGCGTGTTGTTGCACAAGGGCAAGAAGATATACGTGGTGATGCACGATTGATGCTGGCTATACAAATGTTTCAAGAATTAGAAGTTATGGCATCAATAGATGATACGATTGGACAACAATATCTAGCGCCATTTAAATGTGCAATTGCTGGTGATGAACAAAAGTGCCAAGAAATTTTACTTGAACTCTTTAGCAAATTTTATCCCTTGGTCGAATGTATTATTTTAGATAATTTACCCTTTGAAAGTAATGGCCAAAAATTACTTATTGAGTATCGACTTGCAGTAGACGAGAAAACACGCAATGAGTTTACTAAAGCAGCTATTACCAATAACCCAGCTAAAGTAAGGCAATTGTTGCAGCAATATCCGCAATTAATTGAACCTTTTATCAATGTATTACCAGCACATCCTATTCCTTCCATTATTAGTGTACCTGGTCTGAATGAAAGAGATAAAATTGAATTATTAAAAATATTTTATGCTGAATTCAAAGCGAATCAAAATCAAATTTATTTTATTTTCTGTAAGATTGAAGGTTCGGAAAACATGTCTATAAAAAAACGCACGCCAATCATGTTGGCTGCTGAGCTGGGTTTACTAGATGTTTTACGATATTTATTAACGCTTAAACCAAACGTTCATATTTTCGATGAGACCGATTTGGGTTTACCACATACAACAGCACTAGAATTAGCACGACGTGGTGCACACACGCAATGCGTCCATTTATTAAAAGTATACGGCGCTTGCCCACTTGATCAACCCATCGATGTGTTGGATGTACGTAAAGAACCAGGTCAAATTACCACTATTACTGCTGACTTAAATAATATTGCAAAAGTAATTTGCGCAAGCTATTCAGTAGGTGTGGTTCACGATAACCAAAGAAATTGTTTAAGATTTAATATTACTACCCTTTCTGAAAAAACATTGCGTCCAATTCATCCTTTCCAAATTCCAATTTTATTACAAGCGCTGGGTGAGCAAAAGCTTAACGACGTTGAGACAAATAAAATAACTGCGGATGCACATCTAGGTATCACGGAATTTATCATCACTTTAGATGGTAAAGCACATCGCCAATCTGATAAATTTGGTTTTGGTGATCATGATGCATTTGGTTCCCCATTAGAAGTTTTAGCACGCTTGATCCAGCTTGAATTAACAACTGTATTGGTTGATGCACAAAATCACTTTTATTGGTTAAGAAATGCTAAGCGTCATCCAGTAACCGGTAAAGGCGCAACCCATCCGAGTGTCATATTAAAATCAAATAAATTATCTGGTTTTGCAATCACGGTAACGATTAACGCGAATTACCAAGTGGAAATAGAAGTGACTGATCAAAATGGTCATCAACACTTAGACCTGGTTAAACAATATCTTACTGCCGCGCTACAAATTGAGGAAAAGATTGAGTGCAAAGAGAAACATATTAAAATTAATATGACGGCAACCGAACTAATTAAAATTTTTAACGCTCGTCGTATTAATTGGTCTGCAGCGGTAATCATTACAGAAAAGGGTGGATTACTGATGGCTGGTCGTACTGATTTAGGTGTTACACCACCTGGTGGCTACCATTGTAGCCCCTATTTTGATACTGGTGTATTGGACCAAACAGATGAGTTTAATATCACCATACCCGTAGAAAAATTCCACCGTGTCGTTATGATGAAGCGTTATGGTGATCAAGCCATTTATTTAATTCCCGCTGGTTGTTGGGAATTAAATGAAGTATCTAAAGCTTACGCAAGAGCTAAAAAGATGCCCTTCAAAGCAGCCGAAAATGAATTTAAGCAGGGTACAGAGCTTGTTGTGCCACCACATTATATTCACAATGTACCTTTAAGAAATGAAAATGCTGTGGATATCTATTTTCAATATTGTGAGCAACAAATCGCTGCTGCATTAATGGCATATGGGGTTGTTCCCTTGGGTGTGCATATTATGCGTGAATATCTATTAATAGCTAAAGCTACCGATGCTAAAACTGAGGAGCATATATTATACAGAGAAATGCCGCGTGATACCGGGCGTTTGCGTATTGTTTGTAATAAAGCCGACCGCCAGAAATTAGTGAACTTATCTCAGTTAGTTAAAGTGAATACATTATTTTTTGATCAAACAGATTGTATGGTTTGGGATTTTGTTAGTGAAAACTATCCTAGAAAAGAATTGCTTGAAAGTTATTTCCCTGATCAGCCACCAACCCGAGAAAATTTAGCCTTCGTCGAGAGAATTGTTGATCCATCGGCTACCAATTATTTAAATATTGTTCAGCAAATATGTGCCGCAACACCACAAGTACAACCTTTGGCAATAGAACAAAAGCAGCAACAATTGCCAGCGTTTTTGGCCTTAGAAGATAAAACATTAGTAAAAGTAGCAAATACAACACAAATATTTAACATGAAAGCGTTATTTGAAAATTACTTTACCATTAATAGAGAAAAATTTAGTGAATATGTAGCACTCGCAGGACGTATTATTGAAGCTGAAGACCGTAATGCAGTGATGCAATATGTTAAACTTGTGAATAAAAATGTGGCATTTCAACGCGTGTTACAAATGTATCGGGATCGTTTAGATAGTCGTTTGGATAGACTTAATTTGTTTTTAATCGAACTCACCCCATTTTCATTAAAGAATATTTTATTGCAACTGGTTACCTTAAATACAGAACAATTAAATAAAAAAACGAAACTTCTAAAGACATTACTCGATCATTTAGAACCACAGTATTTTGTGCATGCCATTACTTATCTTTCTGAGGACATTGAAAAAAATATTAAAGATGCAACACCAGCAAAATTAAGATTCTTATTAGAAGAGGGCTGTTGGCAACAAGCTCGTGCAGTCCATGCACAGTCTTTAGGAAGAACATTCTTTAATATTTTAAAACTTGGTGTGCAACATTATCCTAAAGCACAAATTATTCTGGAGTATCTGCAACTACAGCAATCCAATTTCTGTAAAGCTGTATTAACGCAGGTTATTATTGATAATATTAAAATGATTACAGCTGAGCAGATGAAACAATTATTTTCCTGGGGCGCTGATGTTCGTATGGGCAATCAACAGCTTATTAAAATTGCACAAGAACACAAACGGTCTGATTTAATGCCACTCATATTGGCGCATGCAAAAGAACTGATGGCAAAAGATCAGGCAACGCGTCCGGCAGTATAGCCTACGCCAATAGCATTGTGTCCAACTTCTGATAAGTAGGAGTAAAATATTAACTTCGATAATAGCACGAAATTTACAGAAAACATTAGCAATACGTTTGGCCAGCAGGGTGAACGATGGTTGGCTAATCTATCTAATATTATCGAAAAACTATGTGCATATTGGGAGTTAACCGATATTACGCCAGTTGCTAATATGACCTATAATTATGTAGCCAAAGCTGTAACACCATCCAATCAGCACGTAGTGTTGAAAATAGGTGTTGACAAGGAATCAATAATTGCTGAGCAACGCACACTCATTCATTTTGATGGCAATGCTTCAATTAAGCTGCTTGATTACAACGAGAAATATAATGCATTGCTTTTACAACAAGCCATACCGGGCACAACACTGAAATCACTATATCCTCATCAAGCCGATTTTGTCATGGACTGTTATGTGGCAACGGTGCAAAAATTGCTGAATAAAGTTATCTCTGCGCAGCATGAATTTCAGCATATCAGCAATTGGTTACAAGCTATTGATCAATGTGATTCTGAAAAAATGCCAAAGTTTTTATTAAACAAATCAATACAATTAAAACAAGAATTATTGGCATCATTGACACATCAAGTTGTCTTGCATGGCGATCTACACCATGACAACATTTTAAAACATGGTGACCAGTGGTTAGCCATCGATCCAAAAGGTATTATCGGTGAGGTTGAATTTGAAATTGCCGCGTTTGATTTTATTCATCATACAGATCTTGAGAATAAATCTGCAGTAAAAGATTTATTTGCCTCCAGAGTTGAGCTTATAGCAAAGAAAGCGAATCTTAATGCCCAACGAATTAAAGATTGGGTATTTGTCCGTATAATCTTAGCGGCAGCATGGTCAATTGAAGATCATAGCGACGCAAGAGAGGATATTGCATTAGCAGAATTATTATTTTGATGATGAGAACGCCCGTACAAAAACGCCATAATTTTCCGCATACAATTTAGCTAAAGTTCATTTATTACAGCGGATTTATTTTGGCTACATAATGTAGTGCCAATTGAAGCAATAATAATACAGCTAATTGCTATACATTGGTGCCAAGATAGATATTCATTAAGAAAAATAAGTCCAGTTATTGCACCAGCTACGGGTTCTAAGCTCATCAGAATGCCAAAGGTTTTGACGGGTATTTTTTTTAAGGCAATCATCTCTAAAGAGTAGGGTATAACGCTCGATAAAACAGCTACGCCACAAGCAATAGGCAAAATTTCCCAATTGATTAACTGAGTACCTGCATATGCGATGCCAATAGGAAAGATCATTAGTGTGGCAATCATTAATCCATAGACCGTTGCGTCGACACCATGCACTGCTACTTTTTTTCCAAAAATAATATAGATTGACCAACAAGCGCCTGCGCCTATAGCAAGTAATATACCAGTAATATTTATATTTTCTGCTGTCTCGATGATTGGCAAAAGTAAAATAATACCGGCAACAACAAGAATGATCCAGAGAAAGTCAACGATCCGCCGTGAACCATAAATAGCTACCGCTAAGGGGCCAGTAAATTCAAGTGCTACCGCAATTCCTAATGGTATCTTAAGAAGTGACAGATAAAATAATAAATTCATTGTGCCCACAGCAAGACCATACATTATGATGGATTTCATTTCAGTTCGCCCAAACTTCTTACGCCATGGTTGACAAAATAGACACAATATTAATGTTGCAAAAAGTAATCTTAGTGCGGTTGCACCAGGAACACCAACGACTGGAAATAATTGTTTTGCCAAGGGCGCTCCTGTTTGTACAGAAACGATTGCAATCAACATAATTAGGAGTGCGCCAAAATGTGAGTTAGCTGTTAATTTTACACTATTCATTTGAAGTGTATCCTGCATTTTAAGGGGTTAAAAAATGATCACCCTTTTTTAGATTATTCAGTATGTGAATTACAATGAAGCGGTTATGCGTTCTGTTTTCATTGCTAACCGTTCTTCAGCTTTTACCCGCAGTGTATGCACCGCAATAATACCGCAAGATAAAAATGCTAGAATTCCTAAATAAGCACCCAGTACCAAACGTGGTTGATGAATATATTGTAATACGAGAGAGATGATAAGTGGTGCTAAACCACCAATTGCTGCTCCCCCGATATTGTAACCGATTGCAGTTGCACTATAGCGCGTGTTGGTTTTAAATAGTTCAGGCAGATAAATGGTGAGTGGCCCATCGAAAGCGCCCAACAAAATTACAAACACAATAAGACAAATTATTAATTGCGAGAGG
This sequence comes from uncultured Gammaproteobacteria bacterium, assembly GCA_964430685.1. Classification (GTDB taxonomy): domain Bacteria; phylum Pseudomonadota; class Gammaproteobacteria; order CAYSGV01; family CAYSGV01; genus CAYSGV01. The sequence continues at coordinate 9,305 of CAYSGV010000013.1, read as the reverse complement.
GAGAGCTCTGCTTGCATGATAAAGAATAATGCGGCAAGAACCATTAAAATACTGGCTAGGAAAAGTGTTTGCCAGCGACCTAAATAATCAGATAGCCAACCAAAAACTAAAGTGCTGTTTGCTTCTATAAAAGCAGCAATACTGGTAAAAATTAAAGCCATTGCAAATTGCATACTAAACTGTTGATGCAGATAAGTAGACATATAAACAAGTAATAAATAAGATGCTGAACACATATAGGCCGAACAAATAATATTTGTTGTAAGCGCTAATTTATTAGCTTTCAAAAGATGACGTAAGGGATTTTGCAAAACGTGATTATTTTGTAGCAATTGCGTGAAGCTATCGGTCTCTTGTATTTTTCGCCGTAAATACCAAGCGACAAAACCAACAAATGATCCTGCAATAATAAATGGCAAACGCCATTGCCATTGACCGATTACGCCATTGCTTAAATGAGTAAATAGATAAGCTAAGAATGAGGCTGCCAACATACCCATACCACAAGAAAATGGCGTCAGTGCACCAAGCAAACCGGGTCGGCGCCATTTATTTTCAAGTATATAAATACTGGCACCATTGTATTCCGCACTAATGGCGAGTCCTTGTACCAATCTGCATAACAGCAGTAACAGTGGTGCAAACCAGCCAATCACTGCAAAGGTGGGTAGGAAGCCGATTAAAATAGTGGGTACAGCCATTAGGGTAATCGTAAAGGGTAGAACTTTTCTTCTACCGTTTTTATCAGCGATGTGACCAAATAGCATGGCACCTATTGGGCGAATAAGAAAGCCTATAGAAAAAATAGCCCAGGTCGCAATGAGTTGTAAAGTAGGCGTTTCATTCGGAAAAAACAGCTGGCCAATGGTGCTGGCAAAATAGCCATACAAGGTATAATCGAAAAACTCTAAAAAGGTCCCCAGTGTACACGCGGTAATTATCTTATTTGCAGCTGTTTTTGAATCGTATGACATATTTGTTCACCTTCAAAAATAGGTGTGATGAGCCAACTGCTACGATCATACTTACAAAACCTTGTGCCTACAAGAGTGATTTTTAAGGTTATCAAAATACTAAAGGATTTTAAAAGGCACCGTATGGTATGTTAAGCGCTTAATTCATCTGGCGCAGACGTTTTTTAGCATTTACCCACACACTTAAGAAGGAAAGCAACATAACAAAGGTTGGTATAATCCAATGCCAGTTCATATGGTTGTATGATCCCGTGTAGGGAGTGATGATCAACTCTTGAATTAAAAATGTCACACCCACCCGGATAAAAATAAAAAATATACAACTTAACCAATAAACAATTTCATGCCAATTATCTAGAAATAATTTTGGTTGTTTGTAGTTTTTCGGCAATGTATGCACTAACCAAATAAGCGCATCTTCGCGCAAATCAGGATGATCTAGTACATCCATTAAAACATAGTAGCCATCGAATTCGAGCAGTGGATCTAAATTTTGGTAAATAGACCAGTAATTAGCCAATGCTAAGAGCCAAAAGAAAAAGCTTACTGTTGGATAAGGTAGCATCCATGCTATTACGGCAAAAAAACCACCAAAAATAAAATGCGTATAAATTCCGGCAAGGTCAACTACTATTCGTTGTTTGGGGGGACATAAGCACATGTCAGTTGTATCGGTAAATGCAACCGGCCCAACCCAATACCAGCCGACGCCAAAGTAAGTGACTGAACGTCCATATGATTTGGTTGCATAAGCATGCCCCAATTCATGCGGAATTGCACTCGTAATACCGATGAGATAGGCAATAGCAAATATTCCTAGAATGTTTGGCTGTGTGGACAGCTGATTAAAAATTTTCGGCATCAAGATTATAAAAACCAACAAGCCAATAATCGTAAGACACGCAAAAATGATTTGGGCGGGAGTTTTAAATAAATATTTAATTCCAGCATTGTATGTTTTTGTTAACCAAGCATCTACATTCTTAAATACATAATTAATTTCCAAAATTTGCTTAACTTGGTCAATTAAGCGTTCCAATGGGGTAAATTGTGCAATCTCATCAGGTGAGCGTAAGCCTTCCACCAAAATAAAATGCCCTTCTGCTAAACCAATGAATAGATCTTTTAGATGCGCAGCAGTAACAGAACCAAATTTTTGGTTGGCAAGCTGTATGATTTCACGGATTGAATGATCACCATTCAATAATCTCCAAATAACAATGCTCTCTTCGGCAAGCTGATAATATTCATTATTCTCTATATTTTTGAGAATTATTATTTCTTGACCATCGGCAGTTTGGCGCTCATAAGCGACCACATTGGGGTTGTGTCGCGGAGCTGCACGCTCTAACATTAAAATCGTTACATGCTCTGCAAATGATTTTTCTTCATTAACAAGATTTAGCACAATGTCTTTTGATAAAGCCAATAATTGGCAATCGGTTAAAGCAATTGCAGATGCATTGCGTGGCGCAGAGAGTAATAATGCAGTTTCACCAAATATTGCAGGGGAAGTTAATGTGGCTATGCGTTGTACATGATTATCGCTAGCTGTTTTATCAATGCCTATACTTCCGGAACGAATGAGATAACAGTAATCACCTTCATCATTTTGGTTAAATAATATAGTATTGGCAGAAATTTCTTTTTCTTCTATTTTATCGGCTAATTGATTTAATTTATCGATAGCTAATGTGGTGAATGGCGCCGCTTGCTTGATTAACTGCAGTTTTAATAGTTTTAAATTAACTGATTTAAGTTCGTCATTTAACTGGGGAAACTGTAGTAAAACTTCATGAAGTTCGTCCAGCGACAATTTTAAAACGATTGTGTCTGCGTGCGACGATGCTCCTGTAACTGTTGCAGTACGTGCCCCTGTTTTAGAAAAAAATCCTTTTTCTGTAAGCCCAATTGCTTCACCTGTAGAAAGTAACGTTACCAGTAGAGTTGTGCCATCAGCATTAATATAAAAAACTTCCGCTTTACCAGAAAAAATAAAGTAGACACTATCAACAAGCTTGCCTTGCTCGACAATTTTCTCACCTGGTGCAATTACATATGCGGTTAGGTGTTTTACTAGTTCATGTAATGCATCAATTGGCCATGATGCAAGCAATGGATGTTGCTTTAAGGCAGCTAACTGTTGGTTTAAGCCAATTTCAATTTGTTGCATGCCATTCCTGCCAGTTTCTTTGTTCCTAAAGCTTAGGTCAAAATTAATATTTTGTTAAGCATTGCAATAGTACTTCTGCCCATAGCGTGATTGAAATACGCTTTTGTACTATATATTAATAATATAGCTTATTGTTCTATATAAATGATGTGAATGACCAGATTTAACTGGGTATATAGGTCAGATTATGATTACGATGCAAGTTAAACCACTCAAGGGCCCATTAGGTGCTGAGGTAAGTGGTATTGATTTGTCGCATAAACTAGGTAAGCGAACGCAACAAAAAATACAAGATTTATTACGAGAACATGAAGTCTTGATCTTTCGAAAACAAAAATTGACAAAAGAACAATATTTAGGGTTTGGTAAGATTTTTGGCAATCCATCTGTTTCACGTGCACCCCATAAGCATCAAGAATATCCACAGATCTCAATTATCTCTAATACTAAAGAAGGTGATAAAGTCCCAGCGTTTTATTGGCACTCAGATGGTCACTATGGCCCACGCGCTTATCGATTTGTCATGCTGTATTCCATAACTGTTCCTAAAAAAGGTGGAGAAACACTGTATACGAATCTGCGTTTGGCCTACGACACACTTAGTGATTCGGCTAAAAAAGCAATCAATCACAAACATGTACTTTACGAGAATGTAAATGAAGGAAAAGCACCCGTAAGCCACCCATTGGTGGTCAAAAACACTAAAAACAAACGCAAAGCCTTATACGTTATGCCTGGAGGAGCTATTACCATTGATGGTATGGATAAAAAAGCAGGAATGAAGTTAATTAATAAGCTTATTGCACATGCTACGCAATCCAAATTTACTTATCAGCATAAGTGGCGAAAAGGCGATGTGGTGATCTGGGATAATTTAGCTACCTTGCATGCAGCGACTTTAGTCCCTAAAACACCCCGTTTACTATATCGATTACACATATATTAATTCATCTAACTACGTTTTTCCTAACAATTTTGTCCATACAATCTATAATTAATTTATAAATATACAATATTTTTTTAGAAATACATCTTGGAGGTGTAGCATGAAAAAGGTTGTGAAGAAAACTAAAAAAGTATCTAGTAGGAAGAGTCGTATCTTTGGTGGTGAAGGCTAAGCACTTTTTTATAGTTAGGTAGGTATTTGATGCAGTGGATAATTACTGTATAAATGAGTGCCCAATTTCAGTTTTGATTTATCCTTATTTGAAAAGAGGAGATATAGCATGAAGAAGCTAGGGAAGAAAGGTAAAAAAGTGTCCAGACGAAACAGCCGTATGCTGGAAGGCTAAGCATTTTATAGCAAGGAAGCAGTATTTGGTTCAGTCTATGATTGCTGAAAATGTTTCATGAGCAATATGGAATTGAGGTGATGTTTGTATTTGAAATACGAGGTGTTGTATGAAAAAGCTAACAAAGAAAACTAAAAAAATCTCTAGCAGACATAGTCGCTGTGAAGGCTAACCATATTTTGGGTTAGGAACATAGCATTCAGAAAAGGATTTTGGTTATAGATGCAATGCTAAGAGGGTTTGTCTCTCATATAGATGAGGTATTACATGAAAAAGGTTGCAAAGAAAAGTAAAAAAGTATCTAGTAGGAAAAATCGTTGGTGTGAAGGGTAATCACTTTATAACGTATACTGGATGTTGCAGTCAGAATGTTATACTGTGTTTTTGTTGATAAGAGAGGTGTTACATGAAAAAGGTCGAAAAGAAAAGTAAAAAAATATCCAGAAGATTTAGTCGTAAAAGTGAAGGCTAGTTATTTTATTATCTGAATTGAACATGAACAAAAGTACACAAGACATTAATACTAATTGGATGCTTTAAATGTTCGATGTGTATTGTCTTTTCGGTTTTTTTAATCCCCCTATTAAAATAGGGGGTATTAAACGTTATCTATACTAGAATTTTAATTGTGATGCTGTCATTTTTTGCCGTACACTAACAGCATATTCTAATTCCTTTTCAATTGATACAGGTTCAAGAATTTTGAATTGGTCTCTGCGACACAAATAAGTGAGTAGATGTAAACCAAAAGTGGGATAGCGACCTTCAAGCACCACGCCTTTTTCAACTGAGAGATACATCAAGCGTCCTTTTTCTTGTTGCGTTTCTTTTAGATAGTGTGCTAACACTTCTTCGCAATCAAGCGCTTCTAACTCATGGATTGGAACAAGTGGTCGCATTTCGTTGTGCTGAAGAAACCCAATCATTTCTTGTGCTTGATCAATAGAAGTCATCCATCCTGGTTTGAGTCGATAGTTAGACGTTAGATGTGCTGGCAATCGAAAACGTGGATTTTGAGCAACATACACTGGTTCATGCACATCATCATGATGACCATTATTATGACTCGAAAAAAAAGCTTGTCGTTGCTGGAGTACCGCGCTACCAGGGGTTTGTGAGCGTAAACGTAATTGTCTTTGTACAGGATGCACATGAGCGGCTGTTGCAGAATGGCCTAAATAAGTGGGTCGTTGACGCATCGTTCCATCTCCTTAATTTTTATTATAAAATACGGCCATTATAAGGGAGAGTGCAAGATTAGCCAAAATTTTTTTTACTGAATCTGAAGAACAATAACCGCATTAAATCTTAAGCGAGGTTAATAATTCATCTGTCATGAAATCAGTTACAGAGCTATAAACAAATATGCAAAGGTTTATTTCATTTTAGAAGGCAACTTAATAAACTTGCCAGCGACCATAAATTCACCTTTACCACGATGATGAATGGTGCGCGGCTGTTTTTGCGCTGGATCAATCCATGCCTGTACAACTTCGAGAATGAAAAAATTATAGTTTTTGGCTAAACGCATATCAATTACTTTACATTCAAAATTAGCATAACATTCTTCAATAAGCGGTGCCTGTACACTACTTGCAGCAGTAGGTGTTAATTCAAATGTTTTAAACTTATTGATTTTTCGTCCAGAACTATTGCCGCACTTCACAACTTTATCCACTATGGCAACGGTAGGGATATTAATCACACATTCTTTAGTTACTTTTAATGCATTAAATGAATAATTGCGGTTACTCAAAACGAAGCCAACGATGGGCGGTTCAAAATCCATCATTGTCAGCCATGATAAAGTCATGACATTTGCATGCCTTTTGTATGCAGTGGTAATCAACACCACTGGCCCTGGTTCTAAATGACGATACACTTGCCCTAATGCTAATTTTCTTTTTGCCATGCTATGACTCTTTTTCAATATCAGCATGTTTTTTGCGATAGCTCAGGAAATGAATCATTAAACACAAACCGATTAAAGCGATATAAGCAAAAAATAGTGGTTGTATACTGGTCGATTTTAAGAACGTACCCAACCCAGAGCATATTCCTGTGAACAAATATAAAAATCCACCTAATAAAGCATTTGCACTGCCAGCTGATTGTGGAAATAAAGCCATGGCTTGGGCAAAGTAATTAGGGAATACAATGCCGCTGATGAGCGTTAACATAATAACTGGCAGCAAGACGTAAATTTGCAAGGGTACAATCAGTTCAACACATAATGAAATAACGGCTATTGAGAGCATGGTTAAACAACAAACAGCGACCTTTTTTGCTAATGCAACGTTAAGAAGTAAGCGATTAATGACGCCGCCAATAAACCAGGCTAAACCAGCGAGTAGCGTAACATAGCCAAATTCAACAGCTGAATAATGTAAAACGGTTTGGATATAAAATGGTCCAACGATGGTAAATAAAATAATGACGGAATAAAGTAAACCACTGATAAAAAGACCATCAACATAATTTCTATTTACCAAAATTTCCTTATAACGTATTAGAATTTTTGCCACGTGAAACGGATGACGAAAAGGCGTTGTTTCTGGTAAATACAGCGCATTAAATGTAAATGCTAGCGCGCAGTAAATTGCTAGCAAATAAAAATTGGCTTGCCAACCGATATAATCCTGTAAGTAACCACCGATAACAGGCGCAACAATAGGACCAATTGACCAAGCTAAGGTCATATAGGTGGCCATTTTGTAGTAAGTTGGGCCTTCAAATAAATCAGAGATAACAGAACGCATGGGAACCATCATCATTGCGACCACGATGCCTTGAATGAAACGTAAACAAAGTAACTGTTCAATGTTTTGTACATTTGGAATGAGTAAGGTCACGATAATATTGATAAATGTGGCGATTAAAAAAGGTTTCTTGCGACCAAAACTATCACTGATACCGCCGGCAAAAAATTGCATCACACCTAAGCCAACCATGTAAACAGTGATACTAAGTTGTACCAATGCTTTATCAACGGCGAAATATTCACTCATCGCCGGCAGAGAAGGCACATAGATATCAATACTCAAACCAGAAATAGGAATAATAAAAAGTGCGAGCAAAGCAAAGAAATTCTTGTTTGTGGGGGCCGCGTGAGCGCTCACTTTTATTTCAGCAGATTGACCCATAGACATCCCCAAATGTATATATTTTCGGAAAAGAATCAATGGAATATTACATTATTATTAAACATGCGTGAATAGTAAGTAGCTTATTTTTGTATTATCACTCACATTTGCGCATCATTATAACAAGCAGTAAGCCTTAGAGTTTTGGTGGTGTCGGTGTTAGCTGCGGTGGTGTGGGTGTTTTGGGCTGACTTTGCCAGGCATGCGTTATTTTATCCGAACTTTGTGCGCGCGGTAGACTTGGTGGTGCAAGTGGTGCCACATACTCACCAGAAGAAGATGTTGTAGCTTGTTTTTGCCGTTTGGATGTTTCATATGGCGTAGGGGGCGTAACTTGTTCTGGTGAAAAAAAAGTTTGGCTCCCTCTACCTGATTTTCGCTTCATTGGATTGAGCGATGGTTCGCTGGGTGTTATTACGGCAACTGGCGCATCAGGTGGCAAACTGTTACGTGATTGTGACCGCGTTTTAACTCTAGTCAATGGTGGCGTGACAATGGGAGGTGGTAGCAACGGTGGAACAGAATCGACACTAGGTGTCGCCCCTTCATCAGAAAACGAAGGTTGCCAATATTGGGGATGGTTTATTTCTTCTTCATCTTGTTCTGTTGCTTGATGAACAGGCACTTGCTGTGTTTGATTAATCTCATCGAGATACTTATGATATCTTCTACTTTCAGGCTCTAAGCGAACAGCTGTTACAAGTACGTCCTTCATTTTTTGATTTATTTCGACAAGATTTTTGCGATATTTTTTATTTTCTGGCTGAGAACGATTGACGGTTTCAAGTTCTTTTTGCAACCTTCGAATAATATCAATGAGATTCTTACGATAATTTCTAGTTGTAGGGTCTAAACAAACGGCTGTTTCAAGATCTTGTATAATGAGCCGATAAAAATTAATGGGCAGTGTTTTTTCAGATAATTCACCTAGTTTCTTGAAATAAAGCATGGCACGATTAAAATAATATTGCGCATTTTTTTCTTGCTGTATTGCTCGATCTGCAAAAGGAATCGCCGCATCGTATTTTCTTAATAGAGAATAGGCAACCGCTATATTATTACATGCTTTTGCATGTTTTCCAGCCGACAAACCAATACAACGCTCAAATTGTTTAATCGCTTCATCATATTTCATGTTTGCGCTGAGTAAGTTGCCATATCGATATAAAATTTCAGGATCAATTGGTTTACTTAAGCTAAGTGCATTCTCGAAATCTTTTATGCCCTCAGAAAATCGTTTCAATTTACCCAAAATTTTACCACGCAGTGAAAAGACTTGAGCATTCTGTGGAAAGTCTACCACGAACTTATCTAATTGCTTGATTACAGTTAAACAATATGCTTGAATTTTATTGTCATCTTTTTCTTTAGATAAATCATCATCAATTTTCTTTAGTGTTTCATCGAGTGTAGACATAAAAATTCCCATATCCATGTGTTTGTTTGACTATGTTGGCATAAATAAGATAACTCAGTCAATATGAGTAACGGATGATTATATGATTAAAAGTAATATTCATGGCTTATAAATGATCACAGAGGCATTTGGGTATACACTCGAAATGTGCTGCAAATTTGTCAAAGCCTTATTTTGATTTTTGAGATAACGGTCGGCTTTTATCAATCATTACAAGTGGTGTAGAGGCGACAGGATAATAAGCAAATGTTGACGTTGATACGATAAGAAATATTAATACAGTAATTGCATTAAAAACTAATTTAA
>CAYSGV010000012.1:0-19420 GCA_964430685.1 uncultured Gammaproteobacteria bacterium | reverse complement strand
CATCAAGCCTTATACAACACTATAACAGTATTCAAAGATAAATTAATGTTAACCAATACTGAAGTGATGCTGGCACATACGCCGATATCGTTTGATATATCGTTACTTGAAATCTTGCTACCTTTAAGTGTTGGTGCTTGCTGTGCCTTAGTCGATAATAAAAAAATGCAAACACCAAAACAATTGTTAAATCTAATTCAACAGAAAAACATTTCCGTTATTCAGTGTACTCCTGCGATATGGACCACACTTCTAGACGCTGGCTACGAAAATCGTGGTAAACATAAAGTTTTGTGTGGTGGTGAGCAACTCACAATAGCACTTGCCAAAAGACTCACAAAATTTGGTTATCCTTTTTGGAATCTTTATGGTCCGACCGAAGCGACTATATGGTCGCTCACCCATCAGGTATTACCTACGGCAGTTAACGATCGTGTACCGATTGGACGACCTATAGCGAATATGATGGTATATGTTATGGATGACTTAAAGCGATTAACTGTACCTGATGCTATAGGTGAGTTGTGTTTAGGCGGCGAAGGTTTGGCTAATGGCTATTTAAATCAGTCATCCAGTACGCAAAAAAGCTTTTTTCAATATGAAGACGCAAATAATAAAAAAATAAGGCTCTATCGAACCGGTGACCTTGTTAAATGGAGTTCATCTGGAGAAATCATATTTTGGGGTCGTAGTGATAGGCAAATCAAGTTCCATGGTTATCGTGTTGAGTTGGCCGAAATAGAGGCCACGCTATTACAACATCCAGAACTGAAACAAGCAGTTGTCATCTATGACGTTGATGCGTTTGAACAAGAAAAGCTTATTGCTTATCTGGTTAATAAAAATCAAAATGAAATATCAATTGATCAATTCAAAAATTGGTTAGAGCAACGTTTGCCGCATTATATGTTGCCAAATCATTATATATTTATTAAAAATATTCCTTTAACTAAACACGGTAAAATTAATTACAAACATCTCATTGCGAACTATCCATTGGCAACTATTCAAACAAATGAGCCCATGCAGTTAACAAATATAGAATTATTGCTTGTTAACATTTGGCGTGAGTATTTCTCAGTTGAGATTAGTGCTGTAGCAGATTTTTTTAGTATTGGCGGTGATTCGCTTATAGCGCTTCGAATCTCACATAAAATATTTGAACGAACTCAGATCGATGTATCTGCATATGAAATCATGAAATTAGGCACGATTAAAAATATTGCTCAATATATTAGTAAAGAAAATGGTTTTGATACCATGCTAATTGATGATGTGCTTAGTAATATCAATGCGGTCGTGCAACCTGCTGCATTAACTGAATTGCGCTTGCTCAGTAATTGTGAGATTTTACCTAATAATGCTGCATACAATATCGGTCTGCGCATTAAATTATCTGGTCCGTTGCATGTAAAAGCTTTTGTATTGGCACTAAAAGATTTAACTGAACGCCATATGATTTTACGTGCTAAATTTATCAAGCAAAACGGTAGTTTTTTTAGGCAAATTGAACAGAGTATTAATTTGCCATTTGAATTGCAAAACCATGAAAATATCCACTATAAAAATAATGAGAATATAGTTAAAAAGTTAGTATATATGGAAATGGAAACACCTTTTGATGTTGCGCAGGCACCATTATTTAGATGCAAAATAATACAGTTCAGCAAAAATGAATTCGAGTTTATATTCATTATACATCATCTTATTAGTGACGAATGGTCTAATCGAATAATATTGAGCGATTTAAGCGCATTTTATAATTATCATGCTAATGGACAGCAAACGAGATTACCTGCAATTGATTTCACTTACCAACAATTTTGCGCATGGCAACAATATCTACTTAATAATGTTTATTCTACAGAGCGAAATTATTGGCAAGAACGGTTGTTCGTAGATGATAATTTGGAATCGTTGCCAATCACAGCTACTAATGTAGTTGAGTTAGATTACCGTTGCAATCATTATGAAGTTATGCTACCCGAAGCATTGCAAACTAGTTTATTAAGCTACGCGACTACAAACAATACCACACCATTTGTATTATTCTATACGTTATTTAAAATTCTCATCTATCGATATGCACAGAAAAATGATTTTGCAATTACTATCCCAGTATCAAATCGACATTATCCAAAAACTGGACAAATAGTAGGTTGTTTAATCAATTTACTACCATTTAAAGTTGAGTGTAACGATAATGATACGTTTGCTTTATTACATGAGCGGGTATTGCAGAAGCAAACGCAGGATTTTAGGCACTTAAATTTACCATACCAAGATCTAATGAAGCTATTCAATATTATTCCAAAACCCTGTCAACCTCCATTTAGCCATGTTGTATTTAACATGTGCAATGAAGACATGATGGAATTAAATTTTAATAATATTTCAGCTAATATAAATGAAATACCAAACCATTTCACTAAATTCCCAATAGTGTTTACAGTTCTAACGAAAAACTCCAAAAAATTTATAAAAATTGAATATGATCGAACATTATACAAACGTTCATCTATAGCAAAACTGCTCGGACATTATATTACATTAACCAAAGAGTTTATGGATAATCCGAATCAAAAAATTTCCTCTCCTTGTTTGCTGACACAACAAGAAAGAAAGATTATTTTAACGCAATGGAATATTCGGGAAAGCAATCATAACGTTAAAAACTGTGTTCATAAAATGTTCGAAGAAATAGCTTACAAATATCCCGAAAAGATTGCTATTAGCACAGAAAATGAACACATAACTTATGCTGATTTAAATCAACGCGCTAATCAATGGGCGCATTTTTTAAGAAAAAAAGGCATTCAATCTCACGACAAAGTTATTATTCTTCTCCCACGCCATTATAATTTCTATGTGGCAGTATTAGCCACTCTAAAATTAGGCGCAATTTTTATACCTCTTGAGCCAGACAATCCAATTGATTATGCTATGAAAATCATTGCTGACAGTGGAGCAGTACATATAATTACTGCAAATATATGCAACGATTACTTCGGGCTAGATAAAATAAACATAAGCAATTATAAAACAGTAACTATCATTGATAATGACGCAGAATATGCTAATGAATCGAATGAAAACCCCTGTTTTTTAGCTAACGCTGATGATTATAGCAACATTATTTATACCTCAGGCTCGACAGGAAGTCCTAAGGGCATTCTAATCAAACATAAGGGGTTGTTGAATCTTGTTCAAGAATGTGCAACAAAACTAAAAATTACACCAGATAAACGTATTTTAGCATTTGCTCCATATAGTTTTGATGCTTCGGTATTTGAATGGATTAATGCACTACTAAATGGTGCAGAGCTTATAGTCTTAGATAGAAAACATCTGGTTCCAGGGCAAAGTTTAACGACTACTATTGAATTTTATCGAATAAACTTAGCTGTACTTACACCATCTGCACTCAAATTAATGGAAACAAAGCCATTACCACATTTAAAAACGCTTGTTATCTGTGGTGAAAACTGTACTTCTGAATTAGTCAGAAAATGGTGGAATTCCAATCGGCTCATGGTAAATGCTTATGGCCCATCAGAGACAACAATCTGCGCAACGCTAAGTATTATTCAACGTGTTGATGATCCTATAAATATTGGTAAGCCAATTAGTAATACAGAGGTCTATGTAGTCGATAATCAATTGAATCCTGTGCCTTGCGGTATACCTGGCGAATTATGTATTGGCGGCGTTGGTGTTAGTGATGGTTATTTTAATCAGCCAAAATTAACGCGTGAGCGCTTTATCAATAACCCATTCACAGATAATTCTATTTACCAAGTATTATTTCGTACAGGTGATTTAGTTAAATGGAATGAAGATGGCTGTCTTGTTTATGTTGGTAGAATAGATGAAGTAATTAAATTCAATGGATATAGAGTTTCACTAACTGAAATCGAAGCAAATTTAATGGCACATGAAAATATTAAACAATGCGCTGTGGTTGATGTAGTACATAATGGCGTGACTGTATTATGTGCATTTTACATAGTGGATATTACTGCCACCATTGAGTTACAACGAGAAATCAAACATCACCTGCTTAGAAAAATTCCATTTTATTCGCAACCCAATCATTTTTTTGCCGTAACTGACATCCCGATGATGACTAACCATAAAATAAATAAAATTCTGCTCCGCAAAGAAGCAATGAAATTATTAGAGCACGCAGCATTACAACATAAATTGCCTAATCAAGTGAACAAGCAATCATTAAATATGAATATTAAATATTCATTGTTAGAATTCTTTAAAAACTTTTTATCAACCGATAAGTTAACTGAGTGTGATAATCTTTTTGACTTTGGTCTAAAGTCAATCAATGTATTAATGTGTTGTGAAGAATTAAACAATTTATTTAATCAAATAACCTGTGCCGAAGATCAAATAAAACCACATGAGTTATTTGCAAACCCAACTGTTTATGATTTATGTAAACGAATAGTCAGTAAACACGAAATAGTACGGAATCTAGACCAGAAATTATTAGCAGCAAAACAAAGAGCTGATCGCAAAAAAGGTCACAGAAAAAATGATTTAGTAGAAAAACTTTTTTGAGAATCACGAGATATGAATAACTGGATTGCAATTGTAGGTATAGCGTGTCGTTTTCCTCAGGCAAGTAATACTTACGAATATTGGCAGAATATTGAAAAAGGCATAGACTGCATTACGCGTGAAGATCATTACGATGACGGTAATTTTAATAGTCAAGAAAATAAGCATATTTATGCTGAAGGTCTATTAGACAAAATTGAATATTTTGATCACAGATTCTTCAATTACAGTATACATGAAGCAATGTTAATGGATCCGCAACAACGTCTATTTCTTGAGGTTTCCTGGGAGGCATTGGAGTTTGCTGGCTATTCTGTAGATAAATATACAGGACGAATCGGTGTCTATGCAGGTATGGCTGATTCGTCATATTTATTTAACAATATCATGCAAAATAATAAAGTCTTTGCGAAGCTTGGTTCGACAGAAAGATCTATTGCTACCAGCAACGCTTTTCTAGCAATGAAAGTATCATACAAATTAAATTTGCACGGTCCGAGTCTTAATATTAATACCACTTGTTCCACAGGATTAAGTACGGTTATCACCGCTATCGATGAATTGCTGAATTACAAGTGTGATATGGCGCTTGTTGGTGCTGCTACAATTAATGTAAGCAACCAATTGGGTTATGAATATCAAGACGATAATATCTATTCTAAAGATGGTTACTGCCGACCATTTGATGCAAATGCTTCAGGTACAGTTCCTGCAAGCGGTGTTGCAGCTTTGGTTCTTAAACGCTACGAAGATGCAATTGCTGATCATGACCATATTGAGGCAGTAATTATTGGATCTGGTATAAATAATGATGGATTAATAAAAGCAAGTTTTACTGCACCATCAAGTATCTATCAAACTGAATGTATCTTAGATGCACTTGCTACCGCCGAAATTTCAGCTGACACAATAGAATATGTTGAAGCGCATGGTACAGGCACAATTATGGGTGATCCGATAGAGGTCAAAGCACTTACGGATGCTTATCGCACACAAACATCAAAACGTCAGTATTGCGCCATTGGTTCAGTCAAAGAAAATATTGGTCACACGGATACGGTTGCTGGTTTAGCTGGTTTAATCAAAGCTACATATGCATTAAGAACTAAATTATTACCGCCGAGCATACATTTTGAACAAGTTAATCCGCAATTAAATCTGGCGCAATCACCATTCTATATTAATACGACATTAAAAAACTGGGAGTCCGCCAAAGGCCATCCACGACGTGCAGCGGTCAGCTCATTTGGTATTGGTGGTACCAATACACATGTCATTATACAAGAGGCTGCACAGCAAATTGCTATGCCTACATTTAGACCTTTTCATGTGTTAACTCTATCCGCGCAGAGTCATAATTCACTTATTCAAAAAATCCATGATTTAAAAAATTATTTAAGTCTTCACTATAATCAGAAAAATGCATCAGTGGAAAAGTTAGCTGATATTGCTTTTACATTAGGTGTCGGACGAAAAGAATTTGAATATCGAACGGCGCTGGTATGTGAAAATTATTCAGAAGCGTTTAATCAATTGGGTGTATTCTCGGTATCAGAAATTAGACGTCTACCGCCGCATGAATCCCGTCATCAGGTGGCTTTTGTATTTCTAGGGCAGGGCGAAAAGCAATTACAAGCAGCATATTTTATTTACCAACGTGAGCCTATTTTTAGGACTCATTTCGATGATTGCGCAGCAAGATTGTATTCTTTATTTGATATTGATATTCGTTATATTCTATCATTAACTTCAGAGCAAGAAGCATCAACTAGTCAATTATTAGAACACCCAGAATTTTTACAACCATTATTATTTACCATTCAATATGCATTAGCTAAATTACTCTTGCATTGGAATATAATACCATCGGTATATATTGGTCATAGCTTAGGCGAATATGCTGCCGCCCATTTTGCCGGTGTATTTTCTTTAGAAGATTCATTATATCTAGTAGCACAGCGTGCTCGATTAATGAGTAGTTTAGAAAATGGGGCAATGTTGGCTGTTGGATTAGCCGAAGATCAAATCAGTAAATACATACAGCATCCACTGGCTCTTGCTGCAGTTAATCAAGCTGATTTGTGTGTGGTGTCTGGTCCCAATGAAGCAATTGAAAATTTTCGCAATTTAATGATTGAGTTACATCAAAGTAACATTTTTCTGAAAAATTTAGACGTATCTTATGCTTTTCATTCCTCAATGATTGAGCCTATTTTGAATGACTATCGTAATGAATTGGCTTCTATAAAAATGAACTTACCTTCAGTACCAATCATATCAACGCTTACTGGGCATTTTATTAACGAGGATATAGCAACTGTTGATTATTGGATAAACCAATGCCGACAAACAGTACGGTTTCACGATGCCATTACTAGTTTGGCAAAACATCATCCACAACAGATATTATTTCAATTAGGGCTCGGGAAATCTATGGGTGAATACACCACAAGTGAAATAAATAATTCATTTGTCATGTGCAGGCCACTTGCGACTCAAAAAAGTAGCCGTGATAAACCTCAAGAAATGTATCGGCAGCTCTATTATGATATAGCAAAAGCTTGGCTTTATGGAGTTTCTATTAATTGGGGCCACTTCTATGATAATGAAAAAAGACAGCGGGTTCCGTTGCCAACTTATCCATTCGCAAGGCAAAAATTTTGGATTGAGCCAGATCAAGATAAAGCACAGGGGTTAGCAGAGGAGCCAACGAATGCTATCGGCTATTATGAAGTGTCTTGGTACAGAAATATACTCAAAAATATTACTCAAGAGTTAAATTTCCCCGCACACTTACGATGGTTGATATTTTATTATCCTTGTACACTAATGGATAACATTATCAGCATACTTAACAATAATAAACAGGACTATTATCTCATTGAGCCTGGAGATCAATTTCAACAGAATGAGCGTTCTATTAAAATAAATATTCACGATAATATTCATTATAACATGCTCATTGATGCCGTTATTAATTTAGAGTCAAAGAGCAACAATATTTACTTTATTCATGCTTGGGGCGTGGAACAGTTCGCAAACAATGCTAGTATAACACATGCGTCCTTGCAACATATTGAATTACTTACATTTTATAGCATACTATGGTTTATTCAAGCACTAACAGCTGTCACTGAAACGATAAAGTTAAATGGCACAATTATAACCACAGAAGTCAATTCAGTTACTGGCGATGAACACATCTGTCCAGCAAAAGCAACACTTTTAGGATTAAATCTGGTTGTTCCACAAGAACACAGTAACATTAAACTACAATGCGTTGATGTAACCCAAACTGAAGAAAATTCAATTAATACTCAAATAATTGCTACCGATATACTGCTACAACTACTCAATATTAATGATCAATACAATTGTGGGTCATACCGTAATAATGTCCGTTGGGAAAAAGAGTTTCGTGCGCAGAAGAATCATGCTATTAAGGCTAAAATAGACTTGAACAATGGTACGTTTTTGATTACAGGTGGGCTGGGTGGTATAGGTCTTCATGTAGCCGATGTTTTGTTGGCACAGGGCGCACAAACAGTCATTTTAACGAGT
The DNA here is from genome assembly GCA_964430685.1 of uncultured Gammaproteobacteria bacterium. Classification (GTDB taxonomy): domain Bacteria; phylum Pseudomonadota; class Gammaproteobacteria; order CAYSGV01; family CAYSGV01; genus CAYSGV01. Next base: position 11,284 of record CAYSGV010000012.1, on the reverse strand, counting down.
CGGCAAGTCACAGGGTTTTCAAGTGACATTGCTGAGCTGAAAACCTTAAAGCATGCTAAAACATTTGCCTCATCATGGCGTAAAAAAAATAAAAATGTAGTATTTTCTTATTTAGATCTAAGTGATGAGACAACTATAATCACTTTAAAAGAAAATATTATTAATGCATATGGTTCGATTGATGGGATTGTTCATGCCGCAGGTGTCAGTGGCCATAATTTAGCAAGATTAAAGAAAATCAATGACGTGGAAAGTCAATTTGATGCTAAAGTCTATGGTACATATTATCTAGCAAAACACTTCAGTAATTCCGCATTAAAGTTTTTCATCAGTTGTTCATCGCTAACAGCGGAAATAGGCGGGGTGGGACAATGTGATTATGCTGGCGCTAATGCATGTATCGCCGCGTTTTCATATAGCCAGTTTTTTCGGCCGGATACATTTGTAAGTGCAATTGGCTGGAATGGTTGGGTTGATACGGGTCTTTTTAAAAACTCGACAGACATTATACAAAATTTGGTAATGAATAATACAATTTTACCAGATGAGGGGCGGCAAATATTCATTGAAGTTTTGAAGAAACAACTAACTAACCCAATTATTTCAAATGTTGATTTAAATGAATTTATTTTTAAATATAAAGATAACATTAAATCATTGTTAACAATAGAGAATAGCACTGAAAAACCAGTAAATATATCAAATAATCAAACAGTTCTAGTTAAGATTAAGAAAATTTATGAGGAAATACTCGAAAGCAAAGATATCAGTATAGATGATGATTTTTTCGAGCTTGGTGGACATTCGTTATTAGCCTTAATGCTTATAAGTAAATTAGCAAGTACATTTAATGAAAAGATACCTTTAAATCTTATCTATGAGCTGCGAACGATCCGAACAATTAGCTTTTATTTAGAGTCAAAGGATTTACGCGAGAAACCATTCTCTCCAGTTGTATGTTTAAAACATGGAAACAGTGATTCCCCTTTGTTTTTGATTCATCCAGTAGGTGGTAGTTGCTTTTTGTATATACCATTTGTGCAATATCTAACTACAGACAGACCGATTTATGCAATACAAGACCCCGGTATATCTGGAGAAACCATGAACTTTGCATCAGTTCATGAAATTGCACAGTGTTATATACAACAAATGAAAAAAATTCAACCAACTGGACCATATTATCTTGCTGGAGCATCATTTGGTGGTACGGTGTGTTTTGAGATTGCACAAATTTTATTGAGTAAGAATGAACAAGTATCTTTTTTAGGAATGTTTGACAGTTGGGCAAGATTTAATAATGCTTTTTATCAGGAAGATTATTTTATTAAAAGGATGCAAATTCAGCAACAGCGTCTACGATCAGCATTAAGTCATTATATAGATTTGCCGGCTTCGCCTTGGTTAGATCTGCAGTGGAATCGTATGCAACTTTTACTTAATTATAGGCCTCAGATGCTTAAAGATACGCAAATTATTTTGTTCAAAGCAAACGAACTACTTGAAGAATATAAAGAGATTGATGAACAAGTAAACTATTGGCAAAACTATTCAGCTAAGCGGATCAAATGTGAAAATGTACCAGGTAACCATGAAACAATGTTTTTAAATGAAAATGCTAAAATTTTAGCACAGAAAATTAGTTGCTATATTTGAGGCATGTATTCTTGTGGATAAGAAATGGGTATATGACCATATTGTTCCAAGCAAGTTAATGTATCACGTATCGTACTCATAACATGTTGACGTAATCTAATAAAAGCATATTGATCTTCTATAGTTGTATAAATTTCATCAATTAGTTCTTTTTGATCTTGAGAAAGATCTGTAATGTTATTATACGTAACTATATAAGCAATAGATTTGCATATAACGTATATTTGCTGATTGTCGCATCGTAATTGACACTTTTGCAGAAGTGTATCTATTGAATGGTATCTCATATTGTCTTGGTCGCTTAATATGAGCAGAAAAAGTCTTACATTTTCTAAGTGTGTTCTAACTGGTGTATTAAGCTGAGCGGGTTTCAAATATGCAATAATATCTTTCCAAAATCTTTCTGTAAGATGTAATCTAACTTGTTCTTTATTTTGACTAAAAAATGCTCTTGGCGCACCACAATTATCACGGTCGTATTTTTCATTTGCTATAGGCAATTCTTGGCTACTGGCTTGTAGTTTATTCATTAATACTTCAAAAAAGATATGCTCATATTCTTCGATAACGATACCGCGGTGTAAAAGTAGATTCCAAATGTATGAATCAGAAATAAGTTCTTTTATGATGTTTTCAATTACAGCAGCTGCTGCTTCAGATCTTATTTTCGTTAATGTATTAAGCCTATATGCTATATCAACAAGTCCGGAAAATTTATTGTCAGGTAGTGATAGAAAATCGTCACATAGCATAATAATCACTGCGGGCAACTGCATGAAGGTTAATGTGCGAGGTATTTTGTCTGGTTCATGAGGTAAAGTAGTTGTAAATACAAGCACGACCCAGAGGAGTAGTCGTGAATGATATTCTTCTCTGTTTAGTTGGTTTGAGCGTAAAACATTGGATCTCTTGAAGGAGTTTATACTAATTTGTCGTTGTTGCGATGGTGTTGCATTTTGCCATATCAGCAAAGCAAGAAGTGGATGGTTTGTTGACCAATTGTTAAAATTGTGATTTTCCCAGTTAATGTTCAGAAGGAAACGCATGAGATGAATCATTGGTAGTGGCACTTGATAAGTAAGCACTGGGAAATTTAATCTGACAAATTCACTCAATAAACGAGTTAGTTGCATTGGTGTAAAATATGTTGTTATACCTGGAAGCCTATTTAAATACCCCTTGATTAAGGCGATATGAAAGTATCTAAAATTTTTGGTTTCTAGTTTTGTAGATATATCAATACGTTGTTCTGGAGTAGCGATACTCCAGAGCCAATCAAGCATTGGGATATATCCTTCTTTTAATGCATAGGAGAATAGTTGATAGTCTTGGGCAGTAAACACTTTGTCTCTTTGGGCAGGTGGTATTTGCGACCAGAACCAAGTTAAGATATTTAAATGCCCTGCGCTAGTTGGTGCCATGATACAGTATGTTGAATGCAGGGGTGATAAGGCTTTTTGCCTAACTTTGGCTGTGGTTTTTTGCCATAAGTATATAACACCATTGAGACTCCCATTCGTAGCAGTTTGTTGTAAACATTTACAGACATTATCTGAACCAAGTTCTTTTTCCCACTGTTGTGGCGTTAATTTTGTTAATAAATGATCAGCAAGGTCGAGAAATCCATAAGATACAGCTCTATAAAATAATTCAAAAAATTTAGCCGTATTTGTTTGACCATCCGATTCAATTAATTTTTTTAGGTACTGATAATATGTTTGTCCAACATCTAATACGAAATCTGTGTATACATATTGTGAGGGAAGAAGGCTGGGGGAATACCCAGGAGGGATGAAGTTTTGCAATTCTCGTAATGCATTTTGACGGTGGTTAACTGCCTTCCAGAGCATATTTAACATTACACGGTCTGAACCATAGATTTCAATAAAGTTCGGATCTAATATTTTTTTAAATTCCACCATGCATATAAAAAATTTAATACCACTTACACTATAATGTGCTCCTTCTTGTATTGATTTTGCCAATAATGTGTAACCATATTCCTTGAGTATAAATATAATACCTTGCTTAAAGTTAAAGCAATCATCAAGATGTTTGAATATGGGCGACAATTTTTTACAGGTGTTTGCTAAAGATTCAGCAACTGGACCATTGGCATATTGATTAGCCAATTTCTGTTTTGCATTTTTATTTTCAAATGCTTTTTGCATATTTTAGTTTTTCCAAATAACGATCTGGTTATTTTTAGTGTTACTTAGTATTAGTATGACCATGTGCTTATATTTTTGAGTGACAGAGATTAAAATTTGCATTAGACTACAAATATAAGCCAAACTAACCATATAGAGCTTACATGAGAAAGAGGACTAATTCAATAATTTATGATTCTTTTCGGTAGTTATGATTGCCAAAAAGGCTGTTAAAATGAAACGTATGTCTAAAAAAACCAATCCATCAGTAAATGCCCCCTATGACCTCATAAAAATAATGGAAATTCCATTACCTTGGCAAAAAAACCAGTGGCAAACATTGGTGCAAGCTAAGGCACAAAATAATTTACCACATGCTTTGTTGCTCCAAGGGGTCAATGGACTGGGAAAGAAACTATTTGCACATGCTTTTATACAATATTTGTTGTGTGAACAAGGCGGCAAGCAAACTTGTGGCAGTTGTAGAAGCTGCCGGCTGCTGCAAGCCGGCCATCATCCAAATGTGATGATGATCACAACACCGCCTACGCAGAGAATTCAAATCGATGAAATTCGTAGTATCACTGATTTTTTGCAACGTAGTGCTTATTTATCAGGCTATCGTATCGTATTAATTCATCCAGCACAGAACATGAACTTGGCATCAAGCAATGCATTATTGAAAACTTTAGAAGAACCGGGCGTAAAAGTATTGTTAATACTGATTGCTGATGAGGTTAGTCATTTGCCATTAACCATACTAAGTCGATGTATTAGAATTAATTTTAGTAGCCCGGAGTTGACTCAAGCAACCAGTTGGTTGGCAGAGCGGGTGCCATATACGCGTAAAGATATAGAAATTGCCTTAAAACAAACTGCGGGTGCTCCTTTTTCTGCAGCCCAGTGGTTACAAGGGGTGCTTCCTGAATTACGACAACAATTTTTACGACATATACTGAGTTTAGATAACCATACAGAAAAAGTAGTGATTGAAAAATGCTTAACTATTCCACTCGAACAACTGCTTAACCTGTGGCAGCATGTTATTTTAGATTTACTAACCATCATGCAAGTTAAGCCTGCCAGTGCGATTATTAATTCTGATTTCAACAGTGAATTGGTGTTATTTTGTCAAAAATATTCCCTTACAGCATTATGGCAATTTAATGATTTACTCAATGCTGCCATTGCAGAAATCAAATCAGGTATACCAGTTAATATTCGACTAGTATTGGAAAAATGTTTTATAGAGTGGCGCAAGGTGGTAGAGGTTTAGGTTAAGCTAAAAACCGCTTTGGTACGGTTGAGAAGTTTTGTAGCCCTAAACCTCTCAGGATGAGTGGTAGGAAATTCTTCGTAGTGCGTCCTGCGGAGCTTTTGCTCCGTGTTCGCGAATTAGTATTTATGAGATGTGCACATGGATGAGCAATTTGAAGGCATAGGGACGAATGAATCATTGTTGGCGATTTTTCACAACAAACATGATCTTTATGAAGCATACATGCCTTTTATACAACATGGTGGGCTATTTATTGCCACACCAAAACAATATCAACTCAGGTGTGAAGTTAACTTAACATTGAAATTATTAGATGATCCTGAAAAAATAACGATTTTGGCACAAGTGGTATGGATAACCCCAATGGCCGCGCAAGGAGGTAGGCGAGCTGGGGTAGGATTACAATTTTTAGGCGAACAAGCCATAATATTGCAAAAAAAAATTGAAACAATATTGGCAACTTATGTTCATGCAGATAAAAAAACGGACACAATGTAAATGTTAATTGATTCTCACTGTCACTTAGATATGCTTTTATCAACACCCGAAGAAAATGTTACCGGTTACATTAATGCTGCGCAAAAAATGGGCGTTGAACATTTTTTATGTGTCAGTGTAAAGTTAAGTGATTTTAGCGCAATGCTAAAATTAATTGAGCCATTTGATTGTGTATCAGCATCGGTGGGCTTACATCCGAATGAAGTGGTTGCTACTGAGCCTACAGCAGCAGAATTAATCGCATTGGCAAGCAACCAACGTGTCGTGGCAATCGGTGAAACAGGCCTAGACTATTATCGTAGCGAAGGAGATTTAACTTGGCAGCAAAATCGTTTTCGTACACACATCGAAGCTGCAAAATCGGTCCGCAAACCACTGATTATCCATAGTCGGGCAGCCAAAGAAGATACAATCAATACGTTAGCTAATACAGACGCCCGTGATGTAGGAGGGGTATTACATTGCTTCACCGAAGATTGGGAAATGGCACAAGCTGCTATGGACTTGGGTTTTTATATTTCATTCTCAGGAATCGTTACATTTAAAAATGCAGTAACGTTGCAAGAAGTCGCACAAAAAATCCCCTTGGAGCGTATGCTCATTGAAACCGACGCGCCTTTTTTGGCACCCGTACCCTACCGTGGTAAGGTTAATCAACCGGCGTATGTCTATCATGTAGCTGAATTTATTGCTAATTTGCGCCAAGAACCCCTAGCTCGTATTGCCGAGCATACTACCCGTAATTTTTATAATTTGTTTAATGTAGGACGAGTCAATCCTTAAGAAGGATTAATTCTGATCCTTGTGTCTGCGGCTGCCATATATCTAACTTTCTTTCGCTATCAATAAGCAGCCTTCGCACTGTATGACATGGAAGTAGGCGAGCATTAATTATTCAGATCCCAGGCGGGAATCGCTTGCAATTTAAATAGTTCTTTCGCTTTAGCGACCACTTCGGGACTATGTAAGGCTTTCATCAGATATACATAGCGAGCATCGTCTTTATCCTTCGTACGGACAACCACAATATTGGCATATTCTGAATCGGTACCCTCAATAAATAACGCATCACGAAAAGGATATAAACCTGATGGAACGGCATAGTTTGAATTGATAATTGCTAAATCTACATCTGGTAAAATACGGGGTAGTTGCGCAGCATCAATTTCCCGTATTTCAATATGTTTTGGATTATTAATAATATCAGTGGTTATGGCTTGTGTCGTAACCCCTGGGCGCAATTCAATAATGCCCACTTTATTGAGCAACAGTAATGCACGCGCACTATTACTAGGGTCATTGGGTATAGCCACGACTGCATTTTCTCTAAGTTGCTGAATAGATTTAATTTTATTGGAATAGGCTCCCATTGGGTAAATAAATGTTTTGCCTATTGATGTAAGTTGGTATTTATGTGCTGTAATACTTGCTTCTAAATAAGGCAAATGTTGAAACATATTGGCATCAATACTGCCATCATTTAAAGCCGTATTGGGCAACGTGTAGTCATTAAATTCAATAATATCAATGTTTAAGTGGTATTTCTCTGCTGCTACTTTTTTGGCAACTTCCATCAATTCTGTTTCAGGGCCAGCAATAGTGCCGACTTTAATGGTATTAGTAGGGCTGGTATTTTTTTGGCAACCGACAATTGAAAATAAGGCAATAAACAATAATAAACAGAATCTTCTCATTACACCTCTCCATGCAATCAAATATAGTTATGACATCTAATGATGTTGCAGCCAACGGTTTAATATAGTACCACAGCCCTGGATGATTTGAACCATAATTACCAATATGATAATTGTAAAGATCATGGTATTGATATCAAAACGTTGATAACCATAGCGAATTGCCAAGTCACCGAGCCCGCCGCCGCCTACTGCACCAGCCATTGCGGTATAGCCGACGAGGTTAATTAAAGTAATCGTATAGCCGCTGGTGATGCTAGCGGCTGCTTCAGGTATAAGAATATGGCTGATCAGTTGCCAATGGGTGCTACCCATAGCTAAACCCGCTTCAATTAATCCTTTGGGTATCTCATTTAACGCATTTTCAACAATACGTGCCACAAAAGGGATAGCCGCAACGGTTAATGGTACGGTGGCAGCAGATGTGCCAATAGAAGTACCGACGATTAAACGTGTAAAAGGGATTATGGCGATTAATAAAATAACAAAAGGGACTGAACGGGTCATGTCTACGATAAATCCCATGATTCGATATGCTTGGGGGTGTGGGAATAAACCTTGCGGTTTTGTTGCCATCAACAATACACCGAGTGGCGTGCCTAATATGAATGCCACAGCGCCTGATAGAAAGACCATATAAAGCGTAGCCACAGTGGCTTCAAGCAATAATGTGAACATCTCCACGGACATAACCGATGACCTCCACTTTAACGTTTTCATTTTCTAAATATTGAATGGCGTTTGGTAAATTATCTTCACTACCAGCAACGGCAACATACATTACGCCAATGGGTTGTTCTTTAATAAACTCAATATTGGCCTGGAGAATATTTAACTCTAAGGAGAAATTTCTTACCAAGTAAGCGATTAATGGCTGTGAAGCAGCTTTGCCATAGAAAAAAATGCGTAATAGCGAATGATCATTATCTGCTCTTTTTTGTGGTTGTAATTGTTCTTGGACAATATCAGGCAATGGTGTTTGCAGGCTCATACGGGTTAATTCATGCCCTAAAGGGGTTTGTGGATGCGTATAAAAATTAAATACATCACTTTCCTCAAGGATTTTACCGTGATCCAGTAAGGCAACACGGTCACAGAGGGTTTTGATAACTGTCATTTCATGAGTAATTAACAGGATGGTAATTTTAAATTCTTTATTGATCATCTTAAGCAATTGCAAGATCGAATGCGTTGTTTTCGGGTCCAGAGCCGAGGTCGCTTCATCACATAATAGTACTTTGGGTTCTGGGGCTAAGGCCCGAGCAATCGCAACACGTTGTTTCTGCCCACCGGAGAGTTGGCCAGGATATTGATGGCGTTGTTCTGATAAACCCGTCAGTTCAAGTAATTGTTCTATTCGTCGCAATCGCTGTGGTTTGGGTATTTTGGCCAGTTTTAAAGGAAATTCGATATTTTCCCATACAGTTGAGGCCGAAAGCAAATTAAAATGCTGAAATATCATCCCTATTTCACTGCGGCATTGGCGAAGTTGCGCCACCGATAGATGCAATAAATCATGACCATTGACGATGATTTTGCCTTGATTAGGCCGTTCAAGTAAGTTGACACAACGGATAAGTGTGCTTTTTCCAGCACCACTTTTACCGATCACACCGAAAATTTGCCCGCTCTCTACAGACAAGTGGATGTTATCCAAAGCGGTGGTCGCTATGCCATTATGCCAATATGATTTACAGAGATTGGTTAGTTCAATCATATGCTGTGTATAATTCTCTATGGAAACTTGTAATCTTATGTTAAAAAAACCTTTTATTAGTAAGGCGCAAGTTGTATCATTTGGCCAAAATTGGACCTTCTGGCCAAATACAGTTGCAACCGAAGGCGCCTATACTATCATGGTCTTAAGTGGACTGCAGCGATTTATGACCCCAAAAGGCATATAATCCTAAATTCTAAAATGCATTGTTATTGAGGGTATATTCATGTTGGTCAACACGAAACTAAAACGTGCTGAGATTTATGAAAAATTAATTAATTACATACGTCAAAAATTACCTGCCGACCAAGCAAAATTACTCTGCGAATTCGTGCCTCGTTATTACAGCAATGTGGCGGTTGAAGACATTGCTGAACGTAATGTGGTGGATTTATTTGGTTCCTTATTATCACACTGGCATTTTATTTTTGAGCGGGCGCCAGGTGAAGACAAAGTTCGCGTTTACAATCCACATTTCGAAAAGCATGGTTGGCAATCAACACATACCATTATAGAAATATCACACGATGACATGCCGTTTCTAGTTGATTCAACGCGTATGGAGTTAAATCGACGTGGACTAACCATTCATCTATTGATCAATATGGGTGGTTTTCGTATACGCCGCAACAATAAAAATCAAATTACCAGTATATTAACTGACGAAGAAATTGATGAAAAAGCATTCACTGAAGCACCAATAATGTATGAGATCGACCGAATCACCGATCAGCATATATTAGACGAAATTAGAATAAGCTTAGAAAAAGTATTAGAACAAGTTCGTCTCGCCGTAGATGATTGGTTGCCAATGAGTGCAAAAATGAAAAAATGCGTAGAAGAATTGCATACGTTACCACCAGAGATGGATGCGATTCAACTTGATGAATATCAGCGATTATCTGAATGGCTTATTGATGACCATTTCACTTTTCTAGGTGCACGCGACTATAAATTAATTACTAAAGATGGTAAACAATATTTTGAGTTAGTTGAAAATTCTAGTTTAGGCATTTTACGTGACGAAAGCCGTGCAAAGAAATATCGTAGCTTTGATGAATTACCTGAACCTGCACAACGTTTACTCATTGCTGAACAACCGATTATTTTCACCAAGCGTTCAAAATTATCACAAGTACATCGTAATGATTATCTAGATCGCATCGAAATTAAACATTTTAATGAAAAGCATGAAGTGGTTGGTGTTACTTGTTTTTTAGGTTTGTATACATCAGTTGTATTTAACAGTAGACCTAAAGAAATTCCACTCATACGCACTAAAGTTGCGCAAGTATTAGCAAATTCAAAATTCACGCCCAAAAGTCATGGTCTAAAAGAATTACTCAATATTTTAGAAACGTTGCCACGTGATGATTTATTTCATTGCACAGTTGATGAACTTTATGATTTAGCAATAGGTATACTCTATTTGCAAGAACGTCGTCGTGTACGCATGTTCTTACGGCAGGATATCTACGGACGATTTATCTCAATATTAGTTTATGTGCCTCGTGACCGATTTGATTCCATCATGCGTGAACACATGCAGGATCTTTTACGTGAATTATTTAACGCCAAAGAAATCACCTTCACCACACGTTTTTCGGAATCAGTATTGGCACGCATTCACTTTTTAATTTGTATCGACCCAGTAACGCTACCGCCATACGATGTCAACGAAGTTGAAAAATTATTGGCCGAAGCCGCTGAGCTTTGGTCTGATAATTTGCGCAATGAATTAGTTGAAATTTTTGGAGAAGAGTCAGGAAATTTATATGCCGAGCGATATTTAGAAGCATTCCCGGCAGGTTATATTGCTGATTATTCGCCACGAACGGGTGCTTACGATATCGGACATATGGAACAAATTACTGATCAAAATCCCATCTCAATGAATTTATATCAACCTTTTGATGTATATGATGGGATGATCCAATTTAAATTATTTGGTCCTAAAGATGCCTTCCCACTTTCAGATGTATTACCTATATTAGAAAATATGGGCTTGAAAGTAATTGGCGAGCGCCCATATATCGTTACACCAGTTGAAAAACCAAATGCAGCCATTATTGATTTTAGTCTTTCTTATTCTCCAGATGTTGAATTAAATTTAGAACTCATTAAAGATGTGTTTCAAGAAGCTTTCGCAAATATTTGGTCTAAATCTGTTGAAAATGACGGATTTAATCGTTTAGTTCTTGCCGCTTCACTCAATTTTCGTGAAGTTACTGTATTACGTGCTTATAGCAAATATTTGGCACAAATACGCTTTACTTTAAGTCAACCATAC
>CAYSGV010000011.1:0-21003 GCA_964430685.1 uncultured Gammaproteobacteria bacterium | reverse complement strand
GGCTTTCAATCAATTGATGATATTGTCGGAATTAGCTACTGCGATATGAAATGTGATGCCGCTAGGGATGCAGAAAAATTTAGGCATATCAACAATATTGTCTTCAATAGTGGCAAAATTGTTAGATATCTAAGTCTATATCGATATGCTCCGGGATGGCGCTTGTATCTGGGAACAAAGCATCCTTTGTATGATGAAAATACCGGGACGTTGATTGGATTAAGTACTAATTCTATAGACTTAACTGATTCAAATTTAATTGATATAGGTCGTTTTATTCCAGAAATAAATCAGGGAAACCATATGATGAATAAAAGAGAATTTATTTATCTTATAAATGGGTGGGAAAATAAATATCACTTAAGTGATAGACAAATAGAGTGTTTGTTTTTCTTAATACGAGGAAAAACATGTAAAGAATTAGCTAAGATACTTAATATATCACCAAGAACGGTCGAAGGTTATGTAGATAATATAAAGATTAAAATGCAATGTTCATCAAAGAATAAAGTTATAGAAAGAGCCTATATGGAAGGGATAACAGCAATTCTTCCTAAGAAATTCATAGAACAGTTTATCTTAACGTAGATTTGAGAGAATTCTCATTGTATTGCACCAGAAGTTTGTAATTTAGACCAAGTTTTAATCGAATCAATGGAGTCAAGTATTATGTTGCAAGATTTTACTATCTAAATTGAGTTGTGAAATCTTTCAAAATGATACTTGACCACTTTAGACCTAATAATATCAATCAAAGACTTATTCTATTGTTTTTTTGGCGGGAAGAATAATGGTAGTGATTCTTATCGATTTATAGCCTAACAACAACCAAGGAAATTGCTTATTTTTACAATTGATTGCCCGTACTATTGATGAATATTTACACTATTTAAAAAAGAAATTTAATTATCGAACCGTTTCGGGACGTGATGGCCCGTTTGCAATGTGAGAATGCCATCGCAAAATACCTAAATGAATTAACATAGGCATGCTTTAAGCTTTCCGCAAAAAAACCACTTGCTTTTACGTTCTATTTGTCCGTATTTCATACGGTTATATTGTCAAGATTGAAAAAATATAATCCTCTTTCGTTATTGTAAACACAAACTAACTGGAGGAATAAACAAATGTTAGCCAGAAATGAAACCCTACAATTGACTGCGGTATTAAATAATGAAGTACCGCTGGGTGAATCGTTGAATGCACTTGCACATATGACATTAGGCTTAGGTCATCGGGTACAAGGAGAACCAGCGATTCGCGTTGTGTTTGGCAATTCAGCGCAGGTTAGAGAATTTAGGCAACAGGTGTTACTATTGAAGCAAGTTGCCGAATCAACAATCGCTTATAGCGATTTTCCGCATACAATGTCAGGTGGTGATACACGAAAACAATTACTCGAAGGACAAAATACACCAGAGGCTCAATTAAAATACTTTGGTTGTTGCGCAGTTACCAGTATAAATGAAACATCTATGCAGAAGATCATACAGTCCTGCTATCAATTAGTTGATTACAAGCCCTATGATGGCGCAAAGTCAGAAACAGTGAGTTTACTCCCTGCGCAAATAATTAAGCCCAATGATATCGATAATATTAAAATTATTATGTTGGTGAATCATAAATTACCCTTGGCGCAAACCATCAATGCCATGATTCTATGCAGTTTAGCGGTTGGTCGAATGGCTGATTTATCAGCATTGCGCTTGTTAAATGTTGTAGACAAAGACAATACCATCCATCCAAATATTTCTTTTCATCCTTATCTTATTTTAAAGCCGCAAGCGCCGGAAAAGCATCATATGATGGCAAAAGAAGCAGCAGCTGCAAAATCGCAACTGGTGAATAAAACAATAACTGGGCCATCTGGTTCTCCATTGGCAACAGTCGTATTTGGTGAGCGGACTCGAGTAGACGAAGTGATTCAAAGAAAACTAACGCGTCTATTTGATAGCAAACTTGATGCAACGAGCCTCACACCTATTTTTTCATCTGCTGTGGATTCTACTAAACTTGTTGAACGGAATGTTGAGCGTGATCAAGAAACAACATCTTTTATTGATACAAGAGGAACATTGTTTACAGCGGTAAATACAGATGCCACTTCCCCCTCTGCACAACAGTCTGCAGCTGCACCAACCTCTACACCTACCATTGGCATTCCAAAAAATTAGTAAACCATAACTTATTTTAAAATATGCTTACAAAAAGGCACTAATAATTTTCATGTTTTATTAGTGCCTTTTTATCTAACCTATTATATTGCGGTAAATATAATCCAACGAAATTTTTTCTTAAAAAGCTACATTTACCCGTAGTTCATACGGTTTTTATTTGTTGCAAATTTAATAAGCTTGCATTGTTAATTTTATTTAATACAAAAAAATAGGATGATATATGCAACAAATAGTGAATTGTGAATTAGAGCAAAAAGCAGATGCAGTTGAAGCAGCAGTAATACCATTTAAACAAACAGGTTGCGTCGTTAATTCTTATACAGAATGGGATCTGCTGGAAGAAGTAATTGTAGGTGTTGTCAAGGGCGCGTGTTTTCCACCATGGCATAAAGCCTTGCAGCCTGTATTGCCAGACAATCAACATGAAGTATTTCAACGTAATGCGGGAAAATCCTCCCAACCGAGCGTATTGCCGCAGCAAACGATGAGTTAGAAGAATTTGTTCACATACTTAATGGTGAAGGGGTAGTTGTGCGTCGACCTGAACCTATGGACCATACACAATCATTTGGTGCACCTGGTTGGACCAGCACTGGACTGTACAATGCGATGCCGAGAGATTTGTTGCTTGTGATAGGTAATGAAATTATTGAATGTCCATTGGCGTGGCGTTCGCGCTATTGTGAAGTTTTTGGTTACCGGCCATTACTCAAAGAATATTTTCAGCAAGGTGCAAAGTGGAGCTCAGGACCCAAGCCTGAATTAAAGGATGAGCTATATGATTATACGTGGACAGAGTCAAAAGATAATGAAAATGTACGTTTGGTCATTAATGAATTTGAACCAACGTTTGACGCCGCTGATTTTACCCGATGTGGTAGAGATATTATCGCGCAAAAAAGCAACGTAACAAATGAGTTTGGTATTGAGTGGTTACAGCGACATGTAGGCAGTGAATATCGCATTCATGTTTTAGAGTTTAACGACAGCCATCCGATGCATATTGACGCGACCTTTGTTCCCATGGCGCCTGGTAAATTGCTTGTGAACCCAGAGCGTGTGCAGAAGGTACCAGAACTATTCAAAGGTTGGGATGTTTTTTACGCGCCACAACCCATTATTCCAGATCATCATCCACTGTATATGACCAGCAAATGGATCAACATGAATATTCTGATGCTGGATGAAAAACGTGTGGTTGTTGAACGCCAAGATGAACCAATGATAGCAGCATTAAAGAAATGGGGATTTACACCAATCCCGTGTAATTTTCGTAATTTTAACAGTTTCGGTGGTTCATTCCATTGTGCCACATTAGATGTACGGCGCAGTGGTAAATTGCAATCTTATCTAGTCTAAGGAGCGTGCAGAATGGCTATTTGGAAATATAGTAAATTAGACGCTATATTGTGTATGTTTAGCATTGTTCAGCTAATTGTAACGTTAAGCATCGCTACACATTGGCAGGATTTTTCATTGTTAAGTGTTGTAAGTTGCTTCATGTTGCAAATACTGATGACCATTTACAATATAATCATTGTATCGCATCTATTTACGCATAAGCCTTGGTTTCATTCGGTATTGTTAAATGGCTTAATATCGATGCTTAATACAATCAATATTGGTCAATCGGTACAAGCATACCATTTGGCTCATGTGCGTAATCATCATCGATACAATAACGACCAAAAAAGTATAGATGGTTACACACAAGATCTGTCATCAACCTTCCAAGGTGGCAAAGATGGCCAACATGCATCATTGTTTCATTATACGGTATCGGAAGCAGTTTCAACTTTCATAACCAACATCATAGGGTTGTTAAATATATTTAATCTGTTACGCGTGAATAATGCAACCTTGTCTAAATTACTATCTCGCTCATCGGTGCATGCAACTCAAAAAATGAGGCAGTTGCTTTTTGATCGCTGGGCACTTTTTTGGGCAATATGCTGTTTTCTTTTTATTTCTTGGCAATGGACTTTATTCTGTTATTTACCAGCACTTTTTGTAGCATATCTTATTGTTAATGTTCAAAATTATTATGAACATTTTGGCGCGATGCCGACTAACAAATATGCTAATTCAGTGAGTTATTACGGACGATGGTACAATTTACTTACTTTCAATGATGGTTATCATCAAGAACATCATCTCAATTGTGGGGCACATTGGAGTGAGCTGCCAAAAATTAATCTAAAACATCGTCACGAGTTGCTTCAGGTAGAACGAGTTATCAGTCCAGTACCTGCAATATTAGGATTTTTAGATAAAAACAGACCATTGCTACACACTAAAATAATGGATAAACAATATCAAACGATATCATCAGATAAAATAACTGAGGAAAAGGTGGTTTATGAATTATAAGGAACCTAAACTAACCGGAATTTCATTGACAAAAGAAGGTTTTCAGGTTTATGAGTCAGACCAAACAATAAATATTCATTATGTTAATGAAGTCTTGTCAGGTAACTTGGCTGCATACCGAATTCGTAATTATTTACCTATTGCGGAATGCGAACAAATTAGTAAAAATTTTTGGCAATCACCAAAACGTGTGCCACGTTATGGAGATGGGGAAAACGGCGTGGAAGGACATTTCATTGGCGCTTCACATATTGATAAAACTACAAATGAATATCTACGCGAAGCACAAGAATTTTCTGGCGCTATTGAGCACTTATATGTTAATACAGTAAATCCAATAGCGAATTTTAGAAATACACTTAAAACGGATAACAATAAATACAGCGTTGTGCGTCCTGCAATGCATAGCAATTATCAAGCAGGTGATTCTAAAGCGGTTTATTGGAGTGATTTAGGTGAATTTTTACTCAAACCCCATGACGATGTTGCGCAATTAAGTGATCCAAGACAAAATGGTTTTGAAATACAACGTTCTACAAGAGTTATGGCTGTTAATTTTTATGCGCAAGTGCCTGCAGATGCTGGCCAATTAAAAATGTGGAATATTGAGCCAGATGATATTTGCCGACAAAATTTAAATTTAACCTATAGTGGATTTCCCTATCCAGCAGAACTGCTCAAAAATTATTCCAGTATTGTCATTCCGGTAGCGACGGGGGATCTTTGTGTTATCAATGGCAACTTAGTACACGCGGTGATGCGAGGCAATAACAATGTGGCATCAAGTAGCAGGTTACTGATTACATGTTTCATGAGTTTTAATGAAGCAAATGAACTTATTTGGTGGACTTAGCAGTGATAAGCCTAAGTAGTGGCTAAAGCAATTATAGTTTTGCCGGCTGCTTTGGGCATTGTGCTGAAGGCGCATTGGGTTGCTGCGATTCGATTTCAATACATCTTTTTTTAGCTTGCACAAACGCCTGTTCAAATAGATTGAAATACTGTGCAGCCATAATTGGTTTGAGCGAGGCTTCGGTAACCCCGTTGGGTGTGGTTACTTGCTGACGGAGTATTTCAACTGGGATATTTGAACGTTTTGCCAATTCGCTCGCCCCGCAAATAACATCTAGCGCCATCTTTACAGCAATATGTTCTGGTATTCCTTGTTTGATCGCAGCGTTTTGTATTGCTTCGATCAATAAATATAAATAAGCGGGCCCACAACCAATCAATGGTGCATAAGTGTTTAAATCTGTTTCTTGGTTAACCCAAAAAGTGCTGCCTATAGCAGCAAAAATTGCTTCTGTGACAGATTTTTGTTCAGCATTTGTATACGCGTTGGCAAATAGAGCGGTCGTCCCCATGCCGATATTTGTTGCAGTATTACTCATAGTGCGCACAATACTCAATTGATCATTTGCTAACCATGAACCTATGCTTGCTATGCTTGTTGCCGTAGCTAACGAAATGATTAAAGGCCGTTGGCCATTAACTATAGCACTTATTTCTTGGCATACGTTTTTAACATATTGCGGTTTAATAGCAAGCACAACAATATTAGCCGCAGCAATGGCAGCGGTGTTCGTTTTAGCTATTTGTACACCTAATTCTTTAGCCAACAGTTCCAATTTTTCTTGCCCGCGATTACTGACAATAATCGATTGAGGCGGAAAATTATTTTTAATGAGACCGTTTGCAATACAACGTGTCATATTGCCCCCACCAACAAATGCAATAGATGGATAATTTTGTGCAGTAATTTTCTTCGGATTTAGATCATACTGTGCCATAGGAGAACATCGATACGCTGCGAGCGCTGTCTCACTTGGTATGCTTGGATTTAGCTGTGCATGTTTTGTTTCAGGCAATGGAAATAATCGCTTCATTGTGTACCTCCAATAAAATACAGGTTAAATAAGTTAAAATTAATGTGTCATATGACCGTTTTTTTAGTGGTTGTAAAGTGAAATGACGTTGTACTCGAGCTGAAGGTGAAATATAGACCCAAGCAAGTAATAAGAAATCCACAAAAGGCAATCGTTGAAATATTTTGGCCATTAATACAATAATCCAGAATCATGGTAACAGTGGGTACGCCATAGAATATTGTGGTAACATGGGTTAATTGCCTGGCATTAATCAGATAAAAATAAAGACTGGTTGAGCCTACGGAAACAACTAAACCAAGCCACAAAATAGAGAAAATAAATTGGCCGCTTAGAGGCACAGCACGAATAACATTAAAATCAGCAATAAACATAAAGACGATTGAACTGGCTAGATATTGTAAAAATAAGTTTGTATAAAAATCCACATTGCTACAATAACGCTTCTGGCCGATAGTGCCTAGTGTCATGGCGAGCAGTGCAGCGATACCAAATGCAATACCTTGCAAATCAAATTTAGTAATAAAAATGGAATGAAATACGGTCAAGCATAAACCAGTTAATCCTAAGCAAAGCCCACACCATTTTAAATATGTTAATCTGTCTGACATAATGATCGCAGTAACGATAGGCTGTCCGCCGAGTATGATCATCAATAAGCCAGGTGATAAATGGTGTTGTAATGCATACAGAAAACAAATTTGATAGATTGTTTGTATTGTTAAGCCAGTAGCAACTATGTGTAATAGATTTTTACAGCTTAAGCGGGGCATCAAACTTTGTGATGATTTTTTCAATATTCGCAAAGTACCCCAAATGACAAATAGACAAGTGGTGGCGAGATAAGCACGCAAAGCTATAAATTCCAGCGGTGGTAAATAATTCAACCCAATTTTAGCCAGTATAGATCCACTGGCCCAGATGAACATGAGGGATATAATATAGATTACTTCCAAATTTCGTCTCCGGAGAAAACGTGGTTCTTATGGTAATGTTTCCGTTGTATAGCAAAATTTAAATTCAAGCGTTTGGTATGTATTTTATATGTGTCTTGAATTATAAAAACCGTAGGAAATACGGTGTTTTAGTTGAGAGAGTATAACCTACAAGATTCTTTGCTGACGCTTGTGAACCAATATTTGCCTTCTGAATTGTCTATAAGCAACTCTTACATGCCGATTTAATTCGTTTGGATTTATGCCATTTAATAGAAATTGATAATTCATAATTAGGCATTTTGCAATGGCGCCCATGTTAAATTATTTATAAATTCAATAAGTTAAAAAATTGCACCGATTCCTCATATTCCCTTGGTCCTAGGTTCAAGTACTAGTGGACCCACCAAGAAAATCAATGGGTTATATAATCTTCTTCAGGCGTCCTAAATTCTATTGCGCGACTTTGCGCTAACTTCATTGTTGCAATTAATCTCTTAGCTTCGCTGTTGTGCTTGCGAAAACAAAAATCATTTATGAATTGAATCTCGATTCCGCTAGTGCTACATCGAGGCTAGGGTTGCTAATTCCGATATTCGTTATTCACTACATACGTCAACACTTGACTTTGTCATTCCCGTATAAAGGCTCACAAAAAATAGTAAAAAGAGTAATGTGTTCTCACGGCAGTGGTTACGGGAATCCAGTAAGAATATTGCTTACGAAGACGGCGCTATTAATACAACGAAAGTTTCACTTGTTAAAGGAAACATATTTTCTCTAGAAAAAAATATGCATCGAAATAATCTAATGTATACGTAGTAAATGTATCTAATAAATTATGGATTAATCACCATTAGGTATAAAAAATCTATAGTTCAAATAATCAGATAAATATTTGAAGGATAAAATAGAATCATTTAGCTATTTTTGAAGAATATAAAATCCGACGCTTATATGATGAAGAAAATGAAGTCTGGCATTTCTCTGTCATCGATATCATCCAGGAATTATCATAACAGCCAGAAAAACACGGCAACAGCAGCCGCATTACATGTTTTCAAGACACGCGTATTAAATATTTCACTTCGAATTTTTATTAATGTTATTATTCTTTATTCTGTCAGCTGTGCTATGCGATTGCTCATTGTTATTGTTTGGCTTTTGCCAAATTGACGCATTTATAAGTGTAGCAGCAGAGGGATTTGTTCGTGGTTTAACTTGTTGCGATGGAATAGTTGCTGGGATGTTAGTTAAACTTACGGACGTGCGGTTATTGTATTGTTCAAGCATACCTGCAATGCGACTCATTTCTTGCCAATCTGCATAACTAAAATGAGGGCTGGCTACTACGTGTGGAATATCATCTTGTATACGGTCAATTAATGGTGAGGCTATTTCGTGCGATTCAATTAAACCCAATTTGTCTTTTTGATAATAAAGTTCCGTACCGCGTAGCAACATTAATGGAAAAGCAAGTATCTTGGTAAAATTAAAACGTTTACAATATTCGATGCTTTGTTTGAATGATTTTACAGTTTGTTTCGGTAAACCAAAAATAAGTGAAACTTCACAATCAATACGTCGCTGCATTATATCCTGCAATATTCGCTCGACAAGACTCATATTATTGACACGTTCAATCATTTTTTGTTCTTCAGGGTGAATGGTTTGCAAGCCAAATTCTAGCACGACATGACCAGTTTGATTTAATGCCATGACGCGATCTAAAAATTCAGTTTTGACCATTTCAATTCGGCATTGCAATGAAAGTTTACCAGTGTATTTTTCAGCAATTAGTTTATCAAGGACAGTTAGATAATTTGGACCAGAATTAAAAGTCGGATCAAGAACGGCAACATCTTGGATTACAGTATTTCTCGCAATCCATTCTGCTTCTTGTATGACGCGGCTCAAATTAAAATGCCGGCGTTTCATGGTAATATCTGATTCGCGATGTTGGCAAAAGCTACAGTGAAACGGACAGCCTCGTTGCGTTTCCCAGCGAATGAATCGTTGTGGTTCAATTGTGCCATCAAGATAAGGTGATGGTAAAGAATCTAACTCAGCTGGTGCTGAGATGCTACGGTCGAGTTGGCCAGCATAGTGTACGCCCCTAATCGTTGGCCTGTCTTCAGGTGATTGCAGCAATTGTGCTAAAGGACTTTCTGCATAGCCACGTATAAAAACATGTGCGTGGGGGTAGAATTGCTCAAGACCAGTTTTGACATAACTTACTTGTGGACCACCTAATATAATACGTCCAGGGAATTTAGCGTTATGCAGATCAGTTAAAATAGATTGCATCGCTTTTTCATTCCAGACAAATGCACCGAGTGCTACATCCGTATGCGGTGCTTTATGACTAATAATGAAATCAGAAACGGCACGTGGTGAAAAATTTGGCCTATTAACAGCCCAGGATCGTGGTATTACATTGACGCGCTGACGTCTTAGATTCGCCAATATGGAGGCATGTCCTAATGACATTGGTGGATCTTTTGGTCGTGTATAATCTAAAGAAACAAGAACTACTCTTCTTCGCACATTATTTTACCTGACGATAGTGCCTATATGTATTGTTTTATGATACAACATAAACCGTAAGCTTTCCCCATATTATTACGTCACCGAATTAGATTCGATAACCACATTATGGGTTATAACGAAACTTTGAAATCTAATGATAAGTACCTCAATTAGGACATAGGTAGTATGCAGACATATGCTAGAATCTCACTGGGCGACTTTTGCGCGGGTGAGTTATGCTTCATGCAGCTTTATTGGGCATTTTGCAATGGGCACCCATGTTAAATTAACAACAAATTCAATAAGTTAAAAACAGAATCGATTTCTCATAATCCCATGGCCCTAGGTTCAAGTCCTAGTGGGCCCACCAAGAAATCAAAGGCTTATCGTTAGTCCCAAACTCTCTTTCTCGTTGTAATGAAACATGTAACCTCGATGTAGCGTAGGGAATCGAGGTTCAACTCAGATAGCAGCAATATATCTCATAGTCTCGATGGAGCGTAGCGAAATCCAAGTTCAATTCAGATAGGATCCTCGATTCCCTACGCTACATTGAGGCTACGCTCGTTACGATATTCATTATTTCCGTATATAGATCTACACATAGACTTTGTCTTTTCAGTGTGAATACCGATAGAAAATAGGGGGAAAGCGATGTGTTCTCGCATCTGGAGTTACGAATAAGCAAAAAAAGATAATGTATAAATCTCAAAAGAAATATTGTAAGTAATAAGAAAAATTCAAAAATTAAATATTAATTTTTATTGAAAATAACAAGTTATTATGTGCCCGTCATTAGCAGAGCTATCAGATACTGATGGACCTTTGAATAGTGCAAGAATTAGCTATGCAAGTAACTGAATATACATAGGACTACAAGACTCATTGGAGTTAAGGGGAAATTGAAAACTCTATCTATCCTGTTATACTGTATCCTTCCGAAGTAAGGATATAAATATGAAGGAAGATAAATCTCTTAATCAAAAACCCCTAAAAATAGGGGTCTGCAATACAAAATTAAGAAAAGCATTCATCAATGCTTACAATAGTGTTGCAGTTTATCTAAAAATAAATGTCAAAAATTATCTACGCGACTGTGGACAAATATGGAGTTAGAAAATTACAAAAGAGTAATTACTTGAATATAAAAGAAATCGTTTTTATTTATACCATTGTAGTTTTAGCTGTAATCATAAATATCTGATATAGATAAAAGCTAACTTCTTATTTTTTAATTACAAAATAATTATTTTTAGCATTGTAAAAGTGAGACATGATTATGATCAAGGTGAATCTTACTAATTCACATATTGAAAGTATATTAAAAGCTATTAGTTGGCGTATTATTGCGAGCGTTACCACATTTAGTGTAACGTATGCAGTTACTAAAGATGTGACTACTTCTACGATAATAAGCAGTTTTGAAATGCTTATTAAAATAGTTATCTACTACTTACATGAAAGATTTTGGTTATTTATAATAAAAGTAATCGAACGTATTTCTATAAAGAATAGAAAAATACTTGAAACCATTTCGAAATAAGAAATACAGAATAAAAAATCGTTGGATCTAAGTTGTTCTTATACAATGTTGACTGTATTTTAGTCCCCCAAAACACAACATCATTATTTTTTGTTTTTGTTAAACCTATGTGTATGTCAGGGGCGATTGAATTGTGTTTTCAAAAAAATCGCCTACTTGTGTTTCCCACATTTTTTTGTAAAATATGCCGGTAGATAAAAGTTCATAATGTGATCCATCTTCAACAATTCTTCCATTATTAAATACCAAAATACGGTCCATATTTAGGAGAGTTGAAAGACGATGTGCGATAACAATAGAAGTTTTGTTAAACATAAGTTCTGCGAAACAGTTTTTAATCAAGGATTCTGTAATTGAATCTAAAGCAGAGGTAGCCTCATCAAATATTATAATTGGAGCATTTTTTAAAATAGCTCGTGCAATTGCTATGCGTTGTCTTTGTCCGCCAGAAAGATTTGTTCCTCTTTCACCTACAATAGTTGCATATTGGTTCGGAAGACTCATAATAAAATCATGAATCTGTGCTTTTTTTGCTGCCAGGAATACTTCATGATCGTCTGCATCGAGCCGGCTATAGCGTATATTTTCCATGAAACTTCTATGAAATAAAATAGGATCTTGAGGAATCATCGCTATAGAGCGACATAGGGAATGATGTGTAATTTTACTGATATCTTGAGCATCTATAAAGATATGACCAGAGTTAACATCGTAAAGACGTAAAATAAGATTTACAAATGATGTTTTACCACTTCCTGAAGGGCCCACTAGTGCAACTTTTTGTCCAGCATGTATTATTACTGATTTGTCTACGAAAAGTGGCTTCGCTTTTTCATATTGAAAATAAACATTTTGAAAGAAAATCTCGCCTTTTGTTACTTGAAGATTAAAAGCTCCTGGTATATCCTTTATTTCAGGTTCAGAATTCAATAATTCTAAACCTTGGCTGACTAGTCCATATTTTTCAGTAAACTTAGATAACTCTTGTGTAAACCTGCGAATAATATCTGAAAAGCTAATGATCAGCGTGAAAACCAAGGCAAATTCCCCGACGGTTATATGATGTAAATATTTTAAATATATAAGTACCAAAAGACAGCTAAGCATCATAGCAAATGTGAATAAATCTTGACTTATTGAAATTTTTAACAATCGACGACGCATATTTTTTTCACGGTGCATTGTTGTAATTAATTCATCATTAAGCTTGTCTCTTTCATATTGACGTGTGGCGAATAAACGTATAATTAAATTATTAGTAAAACGGTCAACAATACTACCGATCACTCTGCTATTCGACGCAGAAAATTCATGAGATAGTAACTGTACAGATTTTGATGCATTATAGTTGATAAATACAAAAATAATTGCCCAGCTCACTAGTATAAACGAAAATATAGGGCTTATTTTTGCTAATGTGACTGATGCGATTAATAATGCAAGTATATTACTAAAGATACTGTCAACAAAGATCTGAATAATTTCAGCAGTTCCCTGACTTAGATCTTTTATTCGATTTGCCAAACTACCAGCCATTTGATTTTGAAAGAAAAAATAAGAGTGTTTACTTATGGTCTCTGTAGCAAGTGCAATAATTTGTGTTTTAAGTTTTGGGTAAAAATTTGAATAAATATAGCCGTATAATCGGGTGCTAAAAATAAGCAGCGCAGATATTGTAAAATAAAATGCGACAGGATAAGTGAGATTTATAATTTTAAAATTCGTGCTGACACTATCTAAAATTAATTTCAATGCTATTGGTTGTAAAGATATATGCAAAGCCCAATAACATGCAATTAGTATGAAAGCAAATAATTGCCAATGAAAAGGTGCTATTGTTCGCATTATAAAACGTGTAACCGAACATGTTTTATCATTAGTATTTTGGTTGGTCTGCATATTAACGTAACTCAACTAAAACATTTAACATAAATAGTTTATATAAGCGTTTAATCATGTTGACATCATTTCACTGTGATTATATTGTTTGCTGTAGTTAAGTAACCTAAGTTTTCCAATTTATCTATTATTTGTTGGACACATTCTTCCACTATCATGCTGGTAGTATCTATTTTTAATTCAGGTTCATGTGGAGTTTCATAAGGTGCGCTAATGCCGGTAAAATCTTTAATTAGGCCGAGGCGTGCTTGTTTATATAAGCCTTTTGGATCACGGTTTTCACAAATTTCTAGTGGTGTAGCTACATGTATTTCAATGAATCCACCTACTAATTTTATTTTTTCACGAATTTTTAGTCTAATATCAGCATATGGTGCAATTGGTGCGCAAATAGCTATTCCTCGATGTTTAGTGACTTCGCATGCAACAAATCCTATGCGTAGTATATTTAAATTTCGATGTTCCGGTGAAAATCCAAGTTCACTAGAAAGCAACTTTCGTACTTCATCTCCGTCAAGAAATGTTATGCTGCGATTAGTTAGTTCCATTAATTTAGCCATCGTAGCCTTTGCTAGCGTTGATTTACCGGAACCTGATAAACCAGTAAAAAATAATGTAAAACCTTGTTGATTTTTAGGTGGATATGTTTTTCTAATTGTACTGATGACTTCTGGGTATGAAAACCATTCAGGTATTTCCATATCTGATTGTAATCGATGCCTGAATTCAGTACCTGAAACATTTAATACTTTATCATCTGGTTGAACTTCATTAATTGGATAATAGTGCTTTTTATTTTCTATATAGACCATCTCTTGAAATGGTAGCATGGTGATTCCAAGTTCTGTTTCATGTTTTTTAACTAGTTCTTGTGCAGCGTATGGTAAATAGAAGTTTTCTCCGCTACTGTTCAATCCTGGTCCTGCATGGTCTCGACCTACTATTATATGGCTACAACCATAGTTCCTTCGTATAATTGCATGCCAAACTGCTTCTATGGGGCCAGCCATTCGCATTGCTAGTGGTAGAATATTCAGAGCGGTATTTTGAGCAGGATAATATTTCATTAATAACTCATAGCACTTAACTCGTGTATAGTAATCGATATCACCGGGTTTGGTCATTCCTACTACCGGGTGAATCAATAAGTTGGCTCCATGATCATTAGCTGCGCGATGAGTTAGCTCTTGATGAGCACGGTGCATAGGGTTACGTGTCTGAAATGCAACGATTTTATGCCAATTTAGCTGTGTAAAAATGCTTCTTTGTTTTGTCGGAGGTATGCGCAAATGCTGAAAATCATAATGCACTGGTAAAGTACCCCACATTAACTTTCCACCAACATAAACGGGGCCTGAAACTTCATGCAAATATTTAACCCCTGGGTGCACACGATCTTCTGTTCCATAAATAGAAATAACTTCAGCCTGTTTATCCGGTTGCCATATATCTTCAATTTGCATAACTGCAAGCGTTGTACCTTCTGAATCAAGTAAATATAAGGTTTTGTTTAACTCTAATTTATCGGCAAATTCTTTAGAGACATCCAAACTAATGGGCATTGGCCATAATGTACCATCAGCGAGACGGTGGTTACGAATAATATTATGGTAATCTTTAGCTGTGACAAATCCTTCTAAGGGTGAAAATGCACCTGATATTAAAAGTTCAAGATCACATATTTGACGCGGGGTTAAATACCAACGTGATGTTTTAGTATCCCCATAATCGCGCCAACCTTGTGGTGAGCGTAATGAAGTATGGGAAATATCATTCAATTTCCCACCATATGGGGCAATAAGTTCCATAAGATATACTCCTTGACATTGGTATATAATTCAACAAGAATTTATCAGTAGCAAATTAGAAAAGCTATCATAATTTTAAGTTTTAATGATTTTATTTTTTAAAATATAGGTTTGGATAAAATTGTAAGTGTTGATATGCAAAGTTTAATTTAAAAATTAAACGCCATGGTAAAAGAACGATAATTAAATATATATCCGTAAAAATACTGATTAACAAATTTTGCAATTCGAATATATAGTTACGTCTTATTTTTCAATATAATGGTATACTCATACATGAAAATGTATATTTAAATATTTTTGGAATTTAATAATGAAGGAACAACAAAAATTAATTAATTTAATTGATGAAAAAAAATTAAAGTGCTACTTTGTACTTTCACTTGCTCGTACGAGGTCAACCGCGTTACAACTGAGCCTAGCGCAAGCATCTGAAGTATCAGGACAAATTAATCTCCCATTTAACAGCGGTAAATTCTCTAGACCACAGACTGATGAGTATCTATATAATGATTTTAGAGACAAAATATCAAATACTTCTGTAGAGGAAGTTTCCAAAAGAATTAATAATGTAGTTGAGCCGTTAATCAAAAAAGACGGTTATGCAAATTTTATTATACATGAACACTTTGATTTTCTGGCTAAAGAATATCTTTCATTTCTATGTAAATTATCAACAAATTTCATCTATTGTATTAGAGATCCTCGAATTCAGTTTTTATCATATATCCTAAGAGCATTTAATAAGTTTTTTTTAGAAAATGATTCGAGAGATAATTGTGAATCATTTACATCAGATGATCTGTTAGTTTTGTTTTCGTTATATAAATCTAAACCGGAAATTTTTAGTAATAAAATGATGAAAATCGTTGCCCGCAAAAATATCAAGCTTTATCAGGGAGATAATTGGTATAGGTATAGCAATTATGAAAAATTATCAAAAAATATTACCGTTAATGATTTATTCAGTATATTTCTTTCTTTTGTTGTGAAAGAATTAGAAGTCGCCTGGATAAATGCAGAGAGTACAATTGAATATTTATTTTCGTATAATGATAAAGAACAAATTAATATGGTATTGGTAGATGGTGAAAATTTTGTTAAGCAACCATCAAAAACTTTAAAACATATTACTTCAAACATAGTTGGTCTTTCATTTTCTGACAAAATGGTGAATGGATGGGATAAATCAACGAGTGATAATTTTGTTTGCTATATGATGGAATATAATAAGAATACGTGGAATGGGCCGTCGAGAAATAGTAAAGGTATAACTTTTGTAAATGACGGTACTAATGGGCATATTCTAGAACCTGCTTTACTACCGGAGAATCTAGCGAATGTATTGAAAAAATCCATAGTGATTTATCAACGTCTAAGTAGTTATAAATTTGTAATATAATATTGAATTTTAGTAAAAGCAGTTAATTATGGATAATGAACTAACATCACATCAAGTACTAAATTATTGGGTTACTAAATTAATTGATTGTAAACCATTGCATCTGATCACTGATAAAAAGCGTCCCAGTCAAATTGACTATCATAGCAACGATATTTTCTTTGAAATTGATGAGCAAACGTCCATATCTTTAAGGAAACTAGCAAAAGAATTAAAGGTCAGTTTATACAGTGTATTATTAAGTGGTTATTGCTTAATGCTGAAGAGTTATAGTAACCAAGATGAGATCATTCTTGGTACACCATTAGCGAATCGACATTCTAGTCAACTTGATCATTTAATAGGCTTTTTTGTGAAAGCCTTACCCTTGAGAATTGCCATTTCCTCGGGAGAGTCCATCAAGCAGTTTATTCAAAATGTCGGTCAAGAAGTCATATCAGCGCAACTACATCAAGATTTGCCGTTTGAAAAGTTGGTGGAGAAATTAAAAATTGAGGAAGACGCCAGTAGACATCCAATATTTCAAGTAATGTTTGGCGTAGATGATTTTAACAAGGAGCTCTATAAACGCGAGACTAACGAAAGCGCCGAGGCACTATCTCATTTATTAGAAATTTATCAGCCTAAAGAGAATATACACCCTATCGCTCGATTTGACTTGAGCACGTTCATTGATGACAGCCGAGAGCAGTTAAGAGGGAACTTTAACTATGCCACGAGTTTATATGAAGAGGCAACGATATGTGGATTTATAGAAACTTATCAAGAAATATTAAAACAATTAGGCCTGCTTGCATATAATAACCAAGGATTAGAGCAAACTAAGATAGAAGATATAAAGTTTTTAGATGATGAAACTTATAAGAAGATCGTATATGAATGGAATCGAACAGACAAAGAATATCAAAAAAACAAAACTATTCATATCTTATTTGAAGAACAGGTTAAAAAGACACCGAATAACGTTGCAGTAATATGTAATGAGAGAAAACTTACATATAAAGAGCTAAATGAACAATCAAATAAGCTTGCACATTATTTAAACAAATTGGGTATTAATTCTGAGACACTAGTTGCGTTATGCCTTGAGCGTTCATTAGAAATGCTAATTGGTATGTTGGCAATATTAAAAGCAGGTGCAGCATATGTCCCCATAGATCCAAATTATCCAACATCTAGAATTCAATTTATTCTTGAAGATGCCGGTATTCCTGTTATTCTCATTGATAAGATTAATAATGATAAAATTCCCGCAACTTTTGCACAAGTTATAGCCATAGATGAGGAATGGGGCGATATTGCAAAGTGTTCAGCTGAGAGCATGTTATCAGAAGTTAATGTTCAACCGAATCACTTAGCATATGTAATCTATACTTCAGGTACAACAGGCTCACCTAAAGGTGTGTTGATTGAACATAAAGGAGTACTCAACCTAATTTATGCTCATTCAAAAGAATTTGGATTAACAGAAAAATCGAGTATCAAAAATTGTTTATGGTATGCAAACTATGTATTTGATGCCCATGTTAGTGAGTGTTTTACATGTATTCTAAACGGGCATATATTGCATATTATAGATAATCAAATGCGACATGATATTAAATTATTATGTGAATATGTAAGAAAAAATAGAATTAATATTGCAACGCTTCCCCCAGTCTTATTAAATTTAAAAGATATACTGAAATTAAATGTATTAGTAGTGGCAGGTGAAAAGCCAGTAAAGGAGATTCTAGATAGGTATCTTAATAATAATGTTAAAGTTATTAATGCATATGGGCCAAGTGAGGTAACAGTATGTGCTAGTTTAAATCAATATAGTAATAATGGAGTGGCAAATATAGGAACTCCAATAATAAATACCCACTGCTACGTTTTAGATAAATACTTAAACCCCTTACCTATTGGTGCAGTTGGCGAGTTATATATTGCTGGATTAGGTCTAGCACGAGGATATCTTAATAGACCAGAATTAACAATAGAACGATTTATTCCAAACCCATTTCAAACAGAAGAAGAAAAAAGCAACGGTCAATATGAGAGGTTATATAAAACAGGAGATTTAGTTCGGTGGTTAGCCAATGGAACTTTAGAATATGTGGGTCGAAACGATTTCCAAGTGAAAATTAGAGGCTATCGAATCGAATTAGGCGAGATAGAAGCAGCCATATTAAGTTATGAAGCAATAAAGCAATGCGTGGTTATTGCTGAGGAGAACAATTTAATAGGGTACTATGTATCTGAAAGTAGGCTTCATTCAGCTAAAATATTAGACTTCTTACGCTTGCAGTTACCTTATTATATGATACCAAATCTCCTGATACATCTAAATGAATTACCGATGACTATTAACGGTAAATTAGATAAAAAAGCGCTTCCTGCTTCAGATAATATAGCTAATGATATATATATACTGCCACGTAACGATAGAGAAAGATTAATGTGCGTGACTTGGGCAGAAGTACTTGCGTTGCCAGTCGATAAAATTAGCATCGAAGATGATTTTTTTAGTTTAGGCGGGAATAGTATTACGGCAGTAAAACTGATAAGTAAGCTAAATCAAACAATAGGAAATAATATTAATTTATCTATTATTTTTAAACATTACACGATTGCTAAACTTGTAGAATATCTCGAAAATAACAATGACGATAGTCTGTGTATATGCAAAACAAATAGTCTAGCAGTAGAGGAACATATATTATCTTTTGCTCAAGAAAGGTTATGGTTTATTGAGCAATATGAAGAAGGAACAAATGCTTATAATGTCCCAATTATTCTTAAATTATCTGATAGCATTATATTAGATTCTATAGAATGCAGCATTAGAAATATTATTAATCGACATGAAATCCTTAGAACAGTC
This sequence comes from uncultured Gammaproteobacteria bacterium, assembly GCA_964430685.1. Taxonomy (GTDB): domain Bacteria; phylum Pseudomonadota; class Gammaproteobacteria; order CAYSGV01; family CAYSGV01; genus CAYSGV01. The sequence goes on along the minus strand of CAYSGV010000011.1, from coordinate 1,588 downwards.
ATTAAAGAAGATAATGCTGGTCATTTTTATCAATCTGTATTAGATGATCATACATATCCATTAGAAATTAAACGCATATCTGTATTGGAGCAATCGCAGTTAAATGAATATCTGATAACGGAGGTAAATAAAAAATTCGATTTGGGTTATGAATATCCTATCCGAGTATGTCTATATCAGTTGAATCAGTCGGTAGATAATAAACTTATTGCTAAATATTATCTAAGCATTGTTATTCATCACATAGCTGTTGATGGTTGGTCAATAGATATTTTTTTAAAGGAACTACAAGAATTTTATCGATTCGATTACGAACAAGCACAAGGCATGGATACTAAGCTGAATCTGCCCGCTTTAGATATTCAATATAAAGATTTCGCCCTATGGCAACGAAATTATCTAACAGGAGAACGTTTACAGAAACAGTTAACCTATTGGACAGATAAGTTATCTGGATATGAATCGTTAAACCTAATCACTGATAAAAAACGTCCCAGTCAAATTGACTATCATGGCAACGATATTTTCTTCGCAATTGATGTACAAACGTCCATATGTTTAAGGAAATTAGCGAAAGAATTAAAGGTCAGTTTATACAGTGTATTGTTAAGTGGTTACTGTTTAATGCTGAAGAGTTATAGCAACCAAGATGAAATCATTCTTGGTACACCATTAGCGAATCGACATTATAGCCAGCTTGAGCATTTAATAGGCTTTTTTGTGAATGCCTTACCCTTGCGAATTGCCATTTCATCGGGAGAGTTAATCAAGCAGTTTATTCAAAATGTGGGTCAAGAAGTCATAGCAACCCAACTACATCAAGATTTACCGTTTGAAAAGTTGGTGGAGGAATTGAAAGTTGAGAAAGACACCAGTAGACATCCCATATTTCAAGTAGTGTTTGGCGTAGATGATTTTAACAAGGAGCTTTATAAAAGCGAGACGAACGAAAGTGCCGAGGCACTATCTCATTTATTAGAAATTTATCAGCCTAAAGAGAACATATATAATATAGCGCGTTTTGATTTAAGCACGTTCATTGATGACAGCCAAGAGCAATTAAGAGGGAACTTTAATTACGCCACGAGTTTATATGAAGAGGCGACGGTATATGGATTTATAGAAACTTATCAAGAGATTTTGAAACAGTTGGCGCAACTTGTCCAAGACCAGCAAGGGCAAAAGCAAATTAAAATCGAGAATATAAGATTTCTAGCTGAGGCAAATTATCAGAAAATAATATACGATTGGAATGCAACTGAAAAAGAATACCCTAGAGATAAGTCGGTTCATGCCTTATTCGAAGCGCGATCCGAAAGGGCTCCAAATGATATTGCAGTGACCTGTAATAAAGCCGCGCTCAGCTATAAAGAGCTTAATGAACGAGCCAATCAACTAGCTCATTATCTGATTCATCGTTATGACATCCAAGCAGATAGTTTAATTGTCGTTTGCTTAGAACGAAGCGAACAAATGCTGATTTCACTATTGGCTATTTTAAAAGCTGGTGCAGCTTATGTGCCTATTGAACCAGGATATCCAGATGAACGAATACAATATATTCTACAAGACACGGATACAAAAATAA